>NZ_JBHWHY010000032.1:0-119538 GCF_042732265.1 Streptomyces sp. NPDC059788
GGTCTGTCTTCGGACAGACCCGCCCGGCCCCGCCTCCTTCCCAGGGTCCAGCGATTCCGCCACCGCCGTACGGATAATCGAGGGCATGCCCCTCACGCCGCCGACGACCCGGCCGCATCCGGCCGCCCCGCCGCGCCGGCGCAAGCGGCGCCGCCTGGCCGCCCTCCTGGAGGCCGGCACGGCGTTCGGCTACCTGGGCGTCCTGGGCGCTCTGGGGCCTTACGCGATGGGCTACTTCGAGCTGCTGCCGACCGAGGCGAAACTGGCCCTGTGCGCCGGGGCGGCGGCGCTGCTGCCGTTCCGCAGGCGCTTCCCCGTCACCAGCCTGCTGATCCTCGCCCTGCTCGCGGGCGCCCTGCCGATCTGCGGGATGCTCACCGCCCTCGCCGCCTACGACGCGATACGCCGCGTCGACGACCCCCGCCGCCGTACGGTCGTCCTCCTCACCGCCACGGTGCTCCCCGTCCTCACCGCGATCGTCGGCACGGCCGGCACCCACTACGGGAGCTGGCGCTACGGCCTGGCCCAGGGGATCGTGGTCGGCGGTGTCGGCGTCCTCGTCCCCGGCCTGGTCGGCAGCTCACGCGGGCAGCAGGACCGCCTGATGGTGGCCCTGCGGGAGCGCGCGGCAGCCGCGGAGGAGGCCCGCCGCCTGATCGACAGCGCGTCCCGCGTCGAGGAGCGCTCCCGTATCGCCGCCGAGATGCACGACCTGGTGGGCCACCGCCTCAGTCTGATCTCCCTGCACAGCGGCGGCCTGGAGATGGCCCTCGCCACCAAGGCGCCCGAGCTGAAGGACGAGGCCGCGCAGGTCCGCGCGGTCACCCGGGACGCCATGAACGAACTGCGCGCGGTCCTCGGCGTCCTCGGCCCGCTCGGCCGCGACACCGGCACCGAGGCCCTCACCGACGCCACCGGCACCCGCGCGGACATCGACGCGCTGGCCGAGGAGTCCCGCGCCGCCGGCATCACCATCACCGTCCGCTGGCAGGGCCCCGACCTCGACGCCCTGGAACCGCGGGTACGGCGCGCGGTGCACCGCGTCGTCCGCGAGTCGCTGACCAACGTCCACCGGTACGCGACCGGCGCGTCCGTCGAACTGACCGTGGAGCACACCGACGACCGCGTACGCGTCACCGTCCGCAACGGCGCGCCGCCGACACCCCCCGAGGCCACCACCGGCCTCGGCACCGGCCGCGGGCTGACCGGCCTGCGCGAGCGGGTCGGCCTGCTCGGCGGCGAACTGCGGACCGGGCCGACCGGGCCCGGCGGCTACCTCGTGGAGGCGACGGTCCCCGCGCACCCCGCCTCCTCGTCGGCGTCCGCCACCCGGCCGGAGCCCGCCTACCTGGCCGCCGAGGAGGACCGGCAGTCCGGCGCGCTGCCCGGCTTCCTGCGCCACCTGCCCGGCCTCGCGACCGGCGTCCTCGGGCTGGCGGGGGTGGGGGCGATGCTGGCGTTCGGGCTGGGCCTGGTGCAGAGCTCCCGGCCGGTCCAGGAGCCGCTTTCCCCGGACAGCATCCACGTCGGCATGGGCAGGCACGACGTCGAGGCCGCGTACCTGTACGACAGCGACCTGGCCCGCGCCGCCGCCGCGGGCCGCGAGCCGCCCCGGCCCGGCGGTACCGACTGCATCTTTCCGTTCACCGGCGACGAGGCCCTCGACGGACGCCTGGAGATCACCCGGTACTGCTTCCGCGCCGACGTCCTGACCGACATCGACACGTTCTCGGTGCCGGTCGCTCGCTGAGCCGACGGGCGGAGGCGGAGACGGGGGCGTGGGCGGGGGCGTGAGCTGGGGCCGGGCTGCGCTCGGGCCGCCGAGGGGTGCCGCACCAGAAGCCGCATTCTCCGTACGGCCGGGCCGACGGGCCCCGCTCCGGCTACCGTTCGGCCAGACCGCCGGCTGTCAGCCGCCGGTCGTCGGCTGTCCGCCGTCGAGGGGAGCGACATGGCTGTGGAGATCTGGCACGCGTACGTGGTCCGGTACCTGGAGCCGGTGCTTGAGGTGTGCCGGGACGTGCACCGGCGCGAGTGGCGCGCCGGTACCCGGATCAACCCGGTGCCGGGGGCGCTGGAGTGGACCCTGCCGTGGGGGATGGACGACGGCAACGGCCTGGTGCGGCTGACCGTCTTCAGCGAGTACGTCCCCGAGCGCGGCAAGACCTGGGCCCGGGTGGTCGTCGCCGCGGGCACCGCGGCCTTCATGGGGCCGGGCACCGGTGACGTCGCGCTGCCCCGGTTCACGGCCTGGGGCGGCGAGTGGGTCACCAAGGGCGCCCCGCCCGCGCCGGAACCCGCGCCGCGGCCGGACGCGCGGCTGACGCGGGGCATGGCCGAGGCGTTGCTGACCGGCGTGGGCGGGGTGCCCGGCTCGCTGCGCGAGGAGCCGGGCGGGGAATTCAGCTTCGGTGTGGCGATGGACGCGAAGGAGGACGGATCGCCGGTCCGCCCCGTCAGCACGGACTCATGATTAGCCTGGGCCCATGAACGATCTCCACGTCGAGCGTGCCAGACAGCCTGTACGAGTCCTCCTCGCCGACGACGAGGAGATGATCCGCCACGGCGTCCGGCTCATCCTGCGGCACGCCGAGGACATCGACGTGGTCGCCGAGGCCGCCAACGGCGCCGAAGCCGTCGAACTGGCCGCCCGGCAGCCGGTCGACGTCGCCCTCGTGGACATCCGGATGCCGGTCCTCGACGGCCTCGCCGCCATCGAGCAGCTCGTACGGCTCGACCCCAAGCCGCAGGTCGTCATGCTCACCACCTTCGGCGACGAGGAGAACGTCACCCGCGCCCTCCAGGCCGGTGCCAGCGGCTTCCTCCTCAAGGACGAGGGGCCGCAGGAGCTGATCAGCGCCGTACGGGCCGCGGCGGCCGGCGACGCGGTGCTCTCGCCCGGCGTCACCGGCCACGTCGTCCGACGGATGCTCCAGGGCGGCGGCCGGATCGGCGCCGCCAACGGCGCAGGCGGTCCTGACGGCCCCGGCCAGCGGCTCGCCGCGCTGACCGACCGGGAGCGGGAGGTGCTGGCGATGCTCGGCGAGGGCCTGTCGAACATGGACATCGGCCGTCGTCTGGAGATCGGCCTGGGCACGGTCAAGACGCACGTGGGACGCATCCTCGACAAGACCGGCACGGAGAGCCGGGTACAGGCGGCGCTGCTGGCGCATCAGGCGGGTCTGGCGGGCTGAAGGGGGCGGCGGGCGGCGGACCGGGCACCGGGCGGGGGCCGATCACCGAGCGGCGGCCGGCGTCCCGCCGGGACGGCGCGACGAGACGGCGCGCGCCGGCCCCGGCGCGCCACCGCGAGCGCGAGCGCATCCGTGAGCGCATCCGGCACCGCCGCCGCCACCACGACCGTGACCGCATCCGGCACCGCCACCGCATCCGGCGCGTCCGCAAGATCACGTTCGGTAAAAATCTCCGGTGTGAGCGCAACCCCTGGTCACCGGACCTGCGTGAAGCACAGGCATAGTAGAGGCGCCCCCGGCCGGGGGCATGTCAAGCAATGCCGCCTCGCCGGACGTACCAGGGGGAAACCGCTCCATGCCTGCCATACGCCGTACCGTCGTGGCCGCCGCCGCGGCGGTCGCACTGCTCGCCACCGCCACCGCCTGCGGTCCGAGCGACGACAAGGCCGCGCCCGCGCCGGGCGGTTCGGCCATCGCGGACCGGCAGGGCGGCGGCGCGGACGCGGGCGGCCCCGACCTGCCCAGCGGGATGCCCAGCAGCCTCGACGACGTCAAGAAGTGGCAGAAGGGCGGCTGGAAGGACTGGGACCAGTGGGCCCGCAAGGCCTCCGAGTTCGTCAACCCCGTCATCGAGGACCTGTGGAACCCGTCCCGGATGGCCGAGGCCAGGAATACGCCGGACGTCACCACCAACAGCGCCGACGTGGCGGCAGGCGGCACCGACCCCGAACCGCGCCCGGTCCAGGCCCGGCAGGTGGCCCGCCCCTACCACCAGCACATGGCCCCCATAGGCAAGATCATGTTCGACAGTCCGCAGGGCCCGATGGTCTGCTCCGGCACCGTCGTCGAGGACCCGGCGCACCCCGGCAAGTCGAACCTGGTGTGGACCGCGGGCCACTGCGTGCACGCCGGCAAGCGCGGCGGCTGGATGCGCAACATCGTCTTCGTGCCGTCCTACAACGACCAGGGCCTGCCCATGAGCCAGGTCGGCCGGGCCCCGGCGCAGGAGGTCGCGCCGTACGGGGTGTGGTGGGCGAACTGGATCACCACGTCCGGGGAGTGGATCGACATGGGCAGCACACAGTCCGGCAACGCCGGTTCCGCGTACGACTTCGCCGTCCTGCACGTCAAGCCGGAGCGGGGCGGCGGCAAGTCGCTCCAGGAAACCGTCGGCGCGGCGCTGCCGGTGTGGTTCGGCGCCCCCTCCGCCGACCGCGTCAGCGGACTCCAGGCCTTCGGCTACCCGGCCGCGCCCCCGTACGACGGCGCCCGGATGATGAACTGCCCGGCCCGCCCCGGCCGCCTCACCATGGCCCAGGGCACCCCCGCCATGTACCGCATCGGCTGCACGATGACCGGCGGCACTTCGGGCGGCGGCTGGTTCACCAACTTCGGCGGCCGCACCTACCTGGTCTCCAACAGCTCCATCGGCTCCCTGAACCACACCTGGCTGGCAGGCCCGCACCTGGGCGCGGAGGCGAAGCGGGTCTTCGAGGGGATCAGCCGCAAATTCGCGTGACGTTCCTGGGAGAACCCTCCCGGGCCCGGCAGGCTCCCCTCCCGCCCGAGATCGCCGGGGTCCAGGTCGGACCATCAAGAACGAGCTCAGCGGGCAACGACCAACAGCGTGCCCGACCGCTCTTTGTCCGGTGCCGGCAGGGTGCATGCGTCCACATGGGCGAAGCCGGCCCGCTTGAGGTGCTCGGCCCAGGTCCAGGGCGGGTACTGCCAGCGCGGTACGGTCAGCTCTCGCTCACGGCCCTCCAGCCACTTGCCCCGCAAGGCCTCTGGACCGTACGCGTGCGGTGACGGCTCGGCCTGGGAGAACGCGAACACGCCGCCGGGAGCCAGCCGGGCCGCGATGAGCGGGAGGAGCTGATCGGGGTCGGTGAACCAGACAGCTCCCCATACCGAGTAGATCGCGTCGTACGTCTCCGGGGCCTCGGTGAGATAAGAGCACGCCTCACCGTGGACGAAGTCCAGGTTCGGCAGGCCCTGCCACCAGGCGCGGGCACGGGCGATCTGGACGGTGGAGAGGTCGACGCCGGTCACCCGCACGCCGCGTTCGGCCAGGTACGCGGCTTCCTTGCCTTCAGCAGCCCCGAGGTCCAGAGCCCGGCGGGGCGAGCCGAGGAGTTCGGCTCCGGGGCCGTGGCCGGGGTATTGCGTCCATGCGAACCGGCCGGTGTCAGGCCGCGGCTGAGGCCCGTCGCCCCGGTACGGCTTGTACGTGTCCCAGTATTCGGCCGGGGTTCGTGGTGCACGGGGCATACGGCTCCTCGGGAGATCGACGGGACCTGGCACCGTACCGGCCCGCCCTGCTCCTCGCGGCGGTTCGCCCCGAAGCCACCCGAACAGCCGTCGGCCCGGAAACGCCAGGCGTTCCCGGGCCGTCAGCGTGCAGGCGGTCAGTGGCACTCCTCCCCTGGACGGCACGGGCCGCACGCCGCGTAATCGCGCTCCCACAGCTTCCAGTCCACCTCGAAGCCGGCGTCGGCGATCACCTTGGCAGTGCGCTCCACACTGCCGTCGTACTTGAACGCGATCTCCGGGATGTGCTCCAGGAACTTCCCGCCGAAGTGCTGGTGGCAGAAGTCGCGGTAATTCTTCGTGTCCAGGATGAACACGTGGACAGCCAGGTCGACGAGGCGGCCGCAGCACAGCTCCAGGTGCCGGCCCCACATCTCCATCGCGGTGATCAGGTACGAGACCGCGGCCCCGAACAGCCGGTTCGCCAGCACCTCGTCCACCGGGTGATCGCGATGGCCTGCTCGATCTGGACGGCGAACAGTTCCAGCCGGCCACGGCCCCAGGCGCAGTACGGTCTCCTCGGTGGTGCCGTCGGTGAAGTGCACGGTGACCGGGAGCCTGATCTGCCCGGCGTCCGCGTCGTAGGCCAGGTCGCGGTCGGCAGGAGCAACGTGGCTGACCGCAGCCCGCTGCCCGGCCGACTCCGACGGGCGCTTCAATGCCGAGTCCATATTCTGTCGCTCCCGTGTCCGTGTGCCGACAACTCCACTGTTTAGGCGTGCAGTTCAGTGAAGGCGTGGGTAGACCGCCGGGGGAGAGGCCAGGGCGTAGTCCCGTGTAGGCCCGCGTAGTCCAGGAAGAGGCCGGGATGCCGAAGAACCCCGAGGTGGCGCAGCTCATCCGGCACGCCTGTACCGCGCGCGGGTGGGGCCCGACCGACCTGGCCCGCGCGGTGGGCCGGGCCGAATGCGGCGACCCGACCCGGCTCCAGCGTCAGTACGCGCTGCGCTGGCTCAAGAGCGACCGGACGCCCGCCTACTGGTGGCCCTACATCGCCCAGGTGTTGAATCTGGACGTCCGCGTGATCGACGCGCCGCACACGCAGCCTCCAGCGGACGCCGGCACCGATACCGTGACCTCAGCCCTGGAGTTGGGAAGGAGCGACGTGGACCGCCGGAACTTCGTCACCGCGTCCAGCGGATATGCCCTCGCCGCCCTCGGCCTGCCCGACCCGGACAGCATCACCCGCCGCACCAAGAACCCGCCCGTCGGCGCGGTACGCGTCGGCAAGGGCGAGGTCGCCGCCGTGCAGCGCATGGTCATCTCGCTCGGCGACTCCGCCGCCGAACTCGGCGGCGGCCACGCCCGCCACCTCGCCGTGCGCTACCTCACCGACGACGTCGCACCCTGGCTCAACGGCTCCTTCACCGAAGCGACCGGACGCGCCCTGTTCGCCGCCGCGTCCCAGCTCATGCACCTGGCCGGATGGATGGCCCAGGACGAAGGCGACACCCCCGAACTGCGGGGACTGGCCCAGGGCTACTACGCGCACGCCTTCCGCCTCGCCGACGAAGCCGGCGACCCCGAGCTGTCGGCCACCGCGCTGCGCGGCCTGGCCGTCCAGTGCGTCGACCTCGGCTTCCGGGCCGAAGCCGTCCAACTCGGCGAAGCCTGCGTCGAACACGGCAAGCACCTCGGCAACGCCCGCGCCATCGCCTACTACGAGGCGACCCTCGCCACCGCCGCAGCCCAGGACGACGACCGGCCCCTGGCGACCAAGCACCTCGCCGCGTCCGAAGCGGCCATCGGCCGCCCGGCCGCCACCCCCGGCGACTCCTGGGCGGCGCACTACTCGCCCGGCCGCTGGGCCCACGAATCCGGCATGATCCTCTCCCGCCTCGGCGACCTGCCCGCCGCCGAAGAACACCTCCACCTCGCCCTCGACATCCACGGCCTCGACCGCCGCCGCACCCGCGCCATCGTCCACGCCGACCTCGCCGGCGTACGACTGCGTCGCGGCAACCTCGACGGAGCCCTCACCTCCTGGGGCACTTTCCTCGACTGCGCCGACGGCATCCGCTCGGTGAAAGTTCAGGCCGCGGTGCGGGACATGCGGGTACGGCTGCGACGTTTCGAGGGAATGAGCGAAGCCCAGCAGCTCAGGCAGACGGCTGCCCAGCTCCTTGCTTGACCCGTCCGGGCATGGGTGACGTGCGCTGTGAACAGGGCATCCGCACGCTGAGGGGATGGCCGTAACGCCCGTGATCGTGCATCCACCGTCGCCGACCTCATGCCCGATCGCACCACCATCGAGCACGAGGGCGTGCCGGCCCCGGAGCTGCCGGTCACCCTGGGCATGCCCGGCAAGGCTGCCGACGGCCTCTCGCCCGTTGCGACGGGCTGTTTCCTTGTTCTCCGAGGCCGGGAACGCGGCGCACACATGCGAGAGCCCCGCCGCTCCGGTGGGGGAGTGACGGGGCTGGGACCGTTCTGCTGAGCTCAGACGGCGGCGTGCCGGGCGAACTCGACCAATCCGGACCAGGCGCCAGCGCTGAACGTCAGGTGCGGGCCGTTGGGGCTCTTGGAGTCGCGGACAGGGACTACGCCGTGTGTGGCAACGAGGTTGGTGGCGACCTCAATGCATGACCCGCCGCTGCCACTGTAGGAGGACTTGAACCAACGGGGGGATTCGATGGTCACGGGATGCCCTTTCGCAACTGCTGGATCAGGACTACGGATTCCGCTTGGGACAGCGCTTCAGCCTGTAGTTGATGGTAGGCCCTCATCAGCGGCAGTACAGATGTGGGCTCCCGATCTAGTTTCCCGTGCGTCTGGGACTCAACGTAAGACATCAGAGAACGGTCCGGCAGCGTCAGCAGGTTCACGAGTCGATTGAACGGGCGGCGTTCGCCCATGGTGTACGGAGCCAACTGGAGGAGGGTGTCGGGCTGATCCGCAAACTCGATCAGCCGATCCAACTGCCGGCCCATGACCCCGGCCCCTCCGATCGGTCGCCGGATGCAGCTCTCGTCGAGAACCACGATCACGATGGGTGGGAGGCGCCTGACCAGTGTGGCCTGCCGTTCTGCGAGGCTCTCTACCCGCTCTGCGGCTTGTTCAGGGGTGATCGTTCCCCGCCTGGCGCTGCACTCCTCTATGGCTGTCGAGTATTCCGGTGTCTGGAGCAGCCCGGGGATCACCCCGACTTCGAACAGGCGGATCTCTGCTGCCCGAGCCTCATGCCCCAGGTACTCCGGGAAGCCCTCCAACAGGCTGCCGTTGCGGATCTCCCCCAGTGCGCGCTCGAAAGATTCTGCGGTTCCGGCGAATCCGAAGGTGGCATCTAGGCCGCGCGAGAACCGAAGAGTTGGCGGTTTGCGGCCGGTTTCGACTGCCGAAATGTGTCGGCCGGAGTAGCCGACCCGTGCAGCGAGGTCGTCTTGCGTCCAACGATGCGCCTCGCGTGAGCTGCGTAGACGCGCGCCGAAGGCTGCTACCGGACTTGCTTCGGGATTCAACTCCTTGCGGTTCACCAATGTGCCCTCCGCTTGCGGAACGTTGAAGACACGATGACTCTAGGCCACGCTGAACCCCTCCGGTAGTGGAACCACTACGGAGAGGAGTCAAACTTGTCCGAACACCTCAACCGGCTCATGTGCTCATGCGGGCACGACGGCGTGCTCCTCGTGCGCACCAGTGGCGGCGACGACGCCCCCAACTCCCCCCGAACCGAGGGTCATCTCATGACAACCCCCACCCCCGCGCCGCCCCACCTGGAGATCCAGATCACCGGCATCCGGAAACACGTCGCCGAATGTGTCACCGAAATCGGCGGCACGGAGTGTGGCGCGCGTTCTTGCGCCTGGGACACCCCTATGCAGACCAACGGCTGGATGCGGGAGCATGCGGCCAAGACCGGGCACCGGCAGTTCGAGAAGCATACGGAGGAGCCCGTCAGTGTCTTTTCCAGGCCTGTCGGGGAGCGGGGGGAATGAAATTCCGCGGCGCGTCGGCAACGGCGGGCGCGCCGCCGCGCCGGTCGGGCGGGTTCATGTCCCCTGTGCAGGTGATGGCTTGGGCGGCAGGGCCGAATCGGCGGTGCAGGCGCGGAATACTGCGCCGCGCACCTACTGGAGGGCGCGCTCATGGCTTGGATCTGCCCACGCTGCAATCGTGCTGAGAGGATCGCCTATGTGGCCAACGAAGACGGACTGACCCGTTCCCTTGTCTGCATTGCGACAAGAACGCCGTCTACCCGGCCCCGCCGGAAAGGCAGGCGATCGGGACTGCTCCGTGTCGTACCCATCGATGTACGGGGGTGGTACGCGACGTATTCGATTACGACCCGAAAGGCAGGCTCTGCCGCGTGACGCGGGCCCCGTGCCGGCAGTGCGGACAGGTGCTGAGCGCCGAGGTCGATCACGCCCGCACCAGCAGGGAACGGGCCGTGCCTCGTATCGGGGTGTGACGGATCGCGAGCAGATGTCCACGATGAGGAGAGGGGGAACAGCGTCGGTGAGGCACGGCACGGGCCGCCGTAACCGCGACGACCGTGGGCCGGGCCGACGATCGGCCCGGCCCACGTATCGCTTCGTGCGGCTGACATCAGTCAGTAGGCGTCAGTACGAGATGGTGTGCTTCCACAGGATGTTGCGCGCCGTCGTACCGGTGTCCAGGCCGTGGGCGGGACGGTCGGTGACGAAGTACTCGCGGAAGCTGGACTGCGGGTTCTGGGCCATCATCGTGTTGCTCTTCGTCCAGTCGCCGTCGACCTGGGACCACAGGTCGACCAGCGTGGTGGCGACGCGGGCCTCGCAGGCGTCCCCCGGGTCGATGCCGCTGGTGGAGCGGTCGTTGGCGAGGTTCTGGGAGGCGCCGTTGCCCCAGTAGAACGTGGTGTCGTTGAACGTGTGGAACGCCACCGCGTCCGCGAAGCCCTCGGTCCAGCCGCAGCTGGCGGAGGAGGTGCGGCTGACGTAGTGGGGCGAGCAGTTGGTGACCTGCGGCCACCAGCCCCGGTAGAGCTTGCCCATCAGGGCGTGGCCCGCTTCGTGGACGGTTGTGTGCTCGGAGTCCGGG
This sequence comes from Streptomyces sp. NPDC059788, assembly GCF_042732265.1. Taxonomy (NCBI): domain Bacteria; kingdom Bacillati; phylum Actinomycetota; class Actinomycetes; order Kitasatosporales; family Streptomycetaceae; genus Streptomyces; species Streptomyces sp. NPDC059788. Next base: position 10,524 of record NZ_JBHWHY010000032.1, read on the forward strand.
TCGTCGTCCGCGAGGTGGATCTTGTCCTCGCCCGACATCCAGTACGTACCGTCGGTGGAGCCGGGGTACCACTGCACGGTGATCGGGGTGCAGTGGCCGTTCTGCTGGCTGGACGCCCAGCAGTTGGTGGTGGAACCGCGGTTCCACCAGAGCTTGTTGAGCGTGTCCAGGACGTGCCAGGCGCGGCTCTGTCCCTGGTTGGCGTACACGTTGCCCAGGCTGGTGCTGCGAGAGACGTTGTTCAGCGCGTACGAGGTGGTCGCGTAGCGGCTGCCGTTGCGGTCGACTACCGACCACATGCCGCCGGCCTGCGTCTGGAACTCCACCCAGGCCGTGGAGGTGGCAGCGGTGCTGGGCGTGTAGCAGAGATTGAACTGACCGTTGCCGTTTCCGGTCATGCCCGTGGCGAGCTTCTGCGTGGCGCCGTTGGCGGTCGCCTTGCCCCAAAGCGTGACGTTGGCGTTGCTGACCGGTTCGTCGCGGTTGGCCTTGGCGTTCCAGTTGCCGCCCTCGGCGGACTGGAAGCGGTTGCGGAAGGTGCCGCCGACGCAGACCTGCGCGCGTGCGGCCGGTGCGGTGGCAGTCGAGGCGCGTGCCGGGGCGGGGGTCTTGGGCGTGACCTTGCGCGGCTTGCGCTGGCCGGGGCCGGGGCCGTTGACCTTGGTCGCGCGGCCCTTGATCACCGACAGGCCCTCGTCCGTCGAGCCCTTGGCGGTGCCGACGGTGAGTTCCACCGAGTCGTGCCCGGCGCGGCGCGGGTCGGGGCGGTCGATGTCGCTGATGTCCGCCTGGATCTGCGCGGGCCCGGCTGCGACGGCCTTGACCTTGATCTCCACGGAGCGCGTGCCCGGCGTGAGGGCCAGTTTCTGGCTGGTGCGCTGGCCGAAGGCGTCCGCCGTGGGCGTGGTGAGGCCGGAGTCCTTGTCGGCTATTCGCAGCGAGGGCGGCAGCTGTACGGCCAGGCCGGCGTTCTTGACGTCCGCCTGCGCCTTCACGTCCACGGTGAGCGTGGCCTGTTCGCCGACGGCGGGCAGGTGGTCGAGGGAGGCGGTGACGCCGAGGCAGCTGGGGGGAGCTTCGGAGTGCTGGCCCGTGGAGCGGATGGTGCAGGTGCCGCTCTTCGCGGCCGGTCCGGACGCGGTGGCCGGGGCGGTCGTACCGAACGCGGACGGTACGACGACGACGGCCAGACAGGCGCCGGCGCCGGCCAGCGCGACGAGGGGGACCGGCCGCAGGACGCGTCTCTTCAAGGCCCGTTTCGGGGACATGGGCAAACCTTTCCGCGGCGCCTACGGCCAGGACCTGGCCGACCAGGTCCGGTCCACGCGGGCACCGCTGTGCGGGAGTTGCGCGCTGTCCACCGGGGTGCCGAGGCGTGCGACGAGGGGACCCGATCGCTGGCCAGAACAACACCCTGGGTGACAGAGATCGAAACCCTACACGATGCCCTGCACATGTCATGACGTGCGGAAAAACGTCGGCCAGGCGCGAACTGTGCGCCTGACCAGCGGTGTTGCGGTATAACAAAAATCTTCGGTGTCAGGAATCACTTGCTTCGGGAGGCGGTGAAAGTCGGGTGGGGTGGCTACACACAGTGATTAGTGTGATTCGGGGGCGGTGCTTTCATTCGGCGGGGGTGTCGGTCTCCTGAGCCGGCCGGACGGCCCTCCAGTGCTGCGCCTTGTCCTTGCCGTCCCGTACGACGACGCCCACCCTGGCGAGTTCCTCCCGGAGCTGCTCGGCGTCCTTCTTCTCGCCCTTCTTCAGGGCGTGCGCGCGGGCCTTGAACAGGGCGTGGGCGGTGCTGGAAAGGTCGGGCTGTGCCGCGACCCAGCGGCGGAAGTCGGCGGCGTACGGATCGCCCTCCGGGCGCCACGGGTAGCCGTGCCGCTCGAAGGCGGCCGCGAAGCGGTCCGCGTCGAAGTCGCCGCGCAGGCGCGCGAGTTCGGCGGAGTCGTGGCCGAGGAGTACCAGGTTCTTGCCGTCCCGGAAAACCGCGGCGGTCGCCGCGCGCGGCACCGTCCGGGTGACTCCGTCGACGGTCAGGGCGGCCTGGTCCGGCCCGATGTCGGCGGTCACGTACTCACGCTCGGCGAAGAACGCGACGGCCAGGCCGACGAGGACACCGACGACCACGGAACCGATCGACAGCAGCGGCTCCGGCGCGGACGCGATCAGCTTGAACGGCCCCTGCATCGGGGCCCACGGGAGTGACGCCACCCAGCCCGCCGCCCTGCTGACCAGCCACAACGCCACCGCACCCAGAGCGGGGAAGCCCGCCCACAGTACGGCGCGTTCGCCGGCGGTGGGGCCGACGGTCGTCCGGTCGTGCGCTGTCAACGGCCCCTTGGAGAGCGGAACCTTCGGTGCGGGTGGCACGGTCTCCGGAGTCTCGTCGTAGGTCATCGGCTGGTTCCCCCTGTGGTGAGATGTGAGTCGCGTTCAGGCGTCGGACGCATCGGCGCCGGTCAGCCAGGCAACGATGCGTTGCAGTTCCGCCGCGTGCGTCGCGGCGTCGAAGTCCGGTTCCCCGGCGGAGAGATACGCGGCGTCCAGCAGTCCCTGGATCCAAGCGGCGACCCGTTCGGGCGGGAAGGGGAGCGGTCGCCCCTCCTGGGCGAGCCGGGCCGTCAACGTCTCCAGCGCGGCCCGTACTTGCGCGGTGTCGGACATGATCAGCCGGGCGAACTCCTCGTCCCGGTTGACCTGGAAGACGACCGCTGCGGCGAGTCCCGGCACGAGCGGGTCGGCGAGGTCGGTGAGGAGGTGGTCCACGAGGAGGCGGATGCCGTCCTCCGGCCGCTGCTGCGCGGTCGCGCGGGCGCACGCCTCGGCGTTGCGCGGCAGGTCGTCGGCGAACAGGGCGTGGAAGATGTCGCGTTTGGTGGCGAAGTAGTGGAAGAGCGTGCCGGAGCTGATCCCGGCGGCGCGGCAGATGCGCGCGGTGGAGGTGCCGTCGACGCCGTACGCGGCGAATTCCTGGGCGGCGGCGTCGAGGATGTGGGCCCGCTTGCGGGCGTGCTCTTCGGGGTTGACGGTACGCATCGCCGCCAATAGTAGAGCGGGCACTCTGTTAAAGCGAGCGAGACGAGATCGTCAACCGGGGGTTGACGACTTGAGGGCGTCAACTTACGGTTGACGCATGACGCAACCCACTGGGAGCACCCCTCCGATCCGTCTCGACGACCTGATCGAGACCATCAAGAAGGTCCACCCCGACGCGCTGGACCAGCTGACCGACGCGGTACTCGCCGCCGAGCACCTCGGTGAGGTCGCCGACCACCTGATCGGCCACTTCGTGGACCAGGCCCGCCGCTCGGGCGCCTCCTGGACGGACATCGGCAAGAGCATGGGTGTCACCAAGCAGGCCGCCCAGAAGCGGTTCGTGCCCAAGACGCCCGGCGAGGCCTCCGACCTCGACCCCAGCCAGGGCTTCAGCCGGTACACGGACCGGGCCCGGAACGTGGTGGTCACCTCGCAGAACGAGGCCCACGCCGCCGGCAACCCCGAGATCGGCCCGCCGCACCTGGTGCTGGGCCTGCTGGCCGAGCCGGACGGCCTCGCGGCGCGGGCGATCGTGGCGCAGGGCGTGACGCTGGACGCCGTACGGCAGCGTGTCGCCGAGTCACTCCCGGCCGCGGCCGGCGAGATGCCCGCGCTGATCCCGTTCGACGCGCAGGCGAAGAAGGCGCTTGAACTCACCTTCCGCGAGGCGCTGCGCCTGGGCCACAACTATGTCGGCACCGAGCACATCCTGCTCGCGCTGCTGGAACTGGAGGACGGCAAGGGCCTGCTGAACGGCCTCGGCATCACCAAGGAGGCGTCCGAGGCCGACGTCGTCGCGGCCCTGGCGGAGATCGTCGCGGCCAGGTCGAAGCGGCCGTGACCGCGCGGGGGCGGCGGCCGGTGCGCCGCCGCCCCCGTTCGCCGGGTCAGCCGTTACGGAGCGCCTCCGCCGTCGCCCGCACCGAGTCCATCGCGCGGCGGTGCAGCCCGCCGCCGAAGGTGACCCGGGACGCGCCCGCCACACCCAGCTCGCGCGGGGACGGGCCGCCCGGTATGGCAATGGCGTTGACCGGCAGCTTGATCCGGTCCGCCAGTTCCCGCAGGACTTCCGGCGGGGCGAGGATCGGGTAGACGCAGTCGGCGCCCGCGGCGGCGTACCGCAGCCCGCGGTCGACCGCCTCCGCCACCTGCGCCGCCAGGTCCGTCCCGCCCGGATCGCCTGCCGCGCGCAGGAACACATCGGTACGGGCGTTGATCACCAGCTCGTCGCCCGCAGCGGCCCGGATCTCCGCGATCCGGTCCGCCTGCCGCGCCGCGCCGGTGAGCTGCCCCCGCTCGCTGTCCTCGATGTTGCAGCCGACGGCGCCGGTCGCGGCGATACGTTCCACCAGCTCCCGCGCGGGCAGCCCGTACCCGGCCTCCAGGTCCGCCGTCACCGGTACGTCCACGGCCCGCACGATCCGGGCGACCGCCGCGAACATCTCGTCCGGCGGCGTGCTCCCGTCCTCGTACCCGAGCGACGCCGCGATGCCCGCGCTCGGCGTCGCCAGGGCCGGGAAACCGGCCGCCGCGAAGATCCGCGCGCTCTCCGCGTCCCACGGGCCGGGCAGGACGAGCGGGTCGTCCGCCGCCCGGCCGTGGTGCAGGGCACGCAGGGCGGCTGCGGTCACGCCCCGCCGCCGATGGGCTGGCGGACCGCGACGTTGATGCGGTTCCACATGTTGATGGTGGTGATCAGGGAGATCAGGTGGGCGAGTTCGGGCTCGTCGAAGTGGGCGGCGGCGCGCTCGTAGACCGCGTCCGGGACGAATCCGTCGGTCAGGACGGTGACGGCCTCGGTGAGGGCGAGGGCGGCCTGCTCCTTGGCGGAGTAGTGGCCGGTGGCCTCCTCCCAGGCGTTGAGGAGGTGGATGCGCTCCTCGGAGACTCCGGCCTTCTGCGCGTCCTTGATGTGCATGTCGAGGCAGAAGGCGCAGTGGTTGATCTGCGAGGCGCGGATCAGGACCAGCTCGGCCAGGACGTCGTCGCCCAGGCCCTTCTTCGCGGCGAGGTGCGCGTTCAGCAGGGGCTGGTAGACGCCCGGGGCGCGCTTGTAGAAGTCGAGGCGGGGGGAGTCGGTGGTGGTCGTCATCATGCCTGCCCGGGAGTCATGCGGGTGGTCACGCCGAAGCGGTTCCACGCGTTGATGGTGGTGATCAGGGCGATCAGCTGGGCCAGTTCGGCCTCGTCGAAGTGGGCGGCGGCGCGCTCGTAGACCGCGTCCGGCACGAAGCCGTCGGTGAGGACGGTGACAGCCTCGGTCAGGGCGAGGGCGGCCTGCTCCTTCGGGGTGTAGTGGGCGCCGGCCTCCTCCCAGGCGTTGAGGAGGTACACGCGCTCCTCGGTCTCGCCCTCCTTGCGGGCCTCCTTGATGTGCATGTCGATGCAGAAGGCGCAGTGGTTGATCTGCGAGGCGCGGATCTTCACCAGGTGGACCAGCGCCGGGTCCAGGCCCTTCTTGGCGGCCGCGTCGAGCGCGACCATCGCCTTGTAGACCTCGGGCGCGTTCCGCGCGATGGCGATCCGGGGTTGATGGTGTCCGTGCTGGGGATTCGTCGTCATGACAGTGACGCTACGCCGACATTGGCGCACGGGTATGGTCCATTCGTATGGACGATTCCTGGGCCACTTTCGGCCGTGACCTGCACCTGGACCTCACCGGTCCCGGCGGGCTGCGCGTCTGCCTGATGCGGTCCCTGCGCGAAGCCGTCCGTACGGGCCGCCTGACGCCCGGCACCCGGCTGCCGTCCTCCCGTACGCTCGCCGCCGACCTCGGCATCGCCCGCAACACCGTCGCCGACGCGTACGCCGAGCTGGTCGCCGAGGGCTGGCTGAGCGCCCGGCAGGGGTCCGGCACCCGGGTCGCCCGGCGCGCCGAACCGTCCCGCTCCGCACCGCCCGCCCGGCGCTCCGCCCGGACCCCGGTGCCCGACCGCCCACGCTACGACCTGCGGCCCGGCACCCCGGACGTCTCCGGCTTCCCCCGCGCCGCCTGGCTCGCCGCGTCCCGCCGCGCGCTCACCACCGCCCCCAACGACGCGTTCGGCTACGGCCCGCCCCTCGGCCGCCCCGAACTGCGTAAGGTGCTCGCGGACTACCTGGCGCGCGCCCGCGGCGTGCGGACCGACCCCGAGCACGTGGTCGTCTGCACCGGCTTCATGCAGGGCCTGGGCCTGCTCGCCCGCGTCCTGCGGGACTCGGGGGCGCGCGAGGTCGGCACCGAGGCGTACGGCCTTCCCTTCCACCGCGACGTGCTGACGCGCGCCGGCTTGCGCGCCACCCCGCTCCCGGTCGACGGGCAGGGCGCGGACACCGGACGGCTGGCGGACCTGCCCGGCGTACGGGCGGCGCTGCTCACCCCGGCGCACCAGTTCCCCACCGGCGTACCGCTGCACCCCGACCGCCGCGCCGCCGTCATCGACTGGGCGCGCGCGGGCGGCGGACTGGTGCTGGAAGACGATTACGACGGGGAGTTCCGGTACGACCGGCAGCCGGTCGGGGCCCTGCAAGGACTCGACCCGGACCGCGTCGCCTACCTCGGCACCGCGAGCAAGAGCCTCGCCCCCGCACTGCGGCTGGCCTGGATGGTGTTGCCCGACCACCTCGTCGATCCCGTGCTGGCCCTCAAGAGCCAGGGGGAGTGGCAGACCAGCGCGCTGGAACAGCTGACGCTCGCCGAGTTCATGGCCTCCGGCGCGTACGACCGGCACGTCCGCGGTATGCGGCTGCGCTACCGGCGCCGCCGCGACCAGCTCGTCACCGCGCTGGCCGAACAGGCCCCGCACATCCGGGTCAGCGGCATCGCGGCGGGGCTGCACGTCGTCCTCGAACTGCCGCCCGGCACCGAGCAGTCGGTTGTTCAGGCAGCCCGGTGGCAGGGGCTGGCGTTGGAGGGGTTGAGTACGTTCGCGCACTCCGGGGGCCAGGGAGGGGCGGGTGGCGCCGGGGCGCGGGACGGGCTGGTCGTGACGTACGGCAGGCCGCCCGACCACGCCTTCGCGGGGGTCCTGGAGGCGCTGCTACGGGTCCTGCCGCCCGCGCCGTAGACCGCTCGCGGTGGGCCCCGGGCGTGAGTAGTCGCGGTACAGGAAGTGCCACTGAGATTGATCATGGTCGGCCAGCGCACGGGATACGGCTGCGTGGGGGCGGGAGTTCCGCGGGTTTCTGTACGGGCGGGCGTGGACCCACGCCGAGGCGCCGGTGGCGCTGTTCGACCACGCGGTGACATGGCTACGGAAGAACCGGGTGCTGCTGCCGGGGGTGTCGGTGCCGGCCCGGCAGGTGCCGGAGGCCCGTACGGCGGCCGAACGGTAGCGGGCCTTACGCCCGTGGCGGGACGGCAGACGAGCTCAGAGCTGGGTTTCGCCGCCGTCCACGGCCAGCTCGATGCCGGTGGTGTACGTGGCATCGAAGGCGAGGAATGCGGCCGCCTTGGCGAACTCTTCGACGGTGCCGTAGCGCTTCATGGGGTTGCTCGCGGTCCGCTCCGCCCTGAACTGGTCGGCGGCCTCTTTGGACAAGTTCATCGTTTCCAGAATCCCCGAGTCGATGGGACCCGGGCTGATCGCATTGACACGGATTCCCCGCGGAAGCAGCTCGCGGGAGAAGGTGCGAGCCATCGAGCGCAGCGCCGCCTTGCCGGCCGCATAGACGCTGGTGTCCACCATGCCGATGACGTTCGCGATCGAGGTGGTGAGGACGATGCCGGCGTTCGCGCTCAGCAGCGGAGCGAGCTTCTGCACAGTGAAAAAGGCGCCCTTGACGTTGATCGCGAACAGCTCGTCGTACACGTCCTCGGTCGTCGTCTTGAGGGGCGTGAGGGGGGAGATGCCGGCATTGACGAACAGAGCCTCGATCGAGCCGAGCTCGCTCTCTACACGGCCGGCGAGCATATCCAGGTCGGACAGCGAGGCCGCATTCGCCCGGACGGCCACGGCATTCTCGCCGAGCCGCTCGCGTGCCGCGTCGAGCTTGTCCTGAGAACGGCCGGTGATCACCACGCGGGCTCCGCCTCGCACCAGCCGCTCCGCCAGCGCGAGCCCCATGCCGCTGCTGCCCCCCGTGATCACTACATTCTTCTCGCTGTACTCACCCATAACGAGATTGCTCCGTTCCGTCATCAAAAGGGTGTCGATATATCCGGATGCCGCTGAGCGTGAAGCGAATCAGCCGATGGTTTTGATCTTCAGGCCGCCTGTGGTGACCGTGCGGATGTGATCGCTGGCGAGCAGGTCGTGCGGATTGCCGAGGTCGATGGCGCTGACCTCGTCGAGGCGGGCCAGCTGGGAAGGAGCGAGATCGACCTGGAGGGCACCCAGGTTGTCCTCCAACTGCGCGATGGTGCGGGCGCCGATGATGGGTGCCGTCACGCCCGGGGCGTTCAGGGCCCAGGCCAGCGCGACCTGGGCGGGTGTGCGGCCCAGCTCCGAGGCCACCTCCTTCACCGCGTCGGCAATGGCAAGGTTGCGGTCGGTGACCCACCCCAGGGCGACGTTGAGGCTCTTGCGGCTGCTGGCGGTTTCGCCGACCACGGAGCCCGCCTGGTTCTGGTCCTCCCGGCTGTACTTGCCGGTGAGTACCCCGCCGCCCAACGGGGAGAAGGGGACCACGCCGAGTCCCATCTCGCGTGCCATCGGGATCAGGTCACGCTCCGCGGTGCGCGCGACCAGGCTGTACTCGGTCTCCAGTGCGACCAGTGGCGACCAGCCGCGCAGGTCGGCGATCGCCTGCATACGCGACACCTGCCAGGCCGGGGCGCTGGAGATCGCCACGTACAGCACCTTGCCCTGCCTCACCAGGTCGTCCAGGCCCCGCAGTATCTCCTCCACCGGCGTCCTGAAGTCCCATACGTTCACGTAGAGCAGATCGATGTAGTCGGTGTTCAGCTGCCGCAGACTGGCTTCCACCGACGCCAGCATGCTCTTGCGGTGGGTACCCCCGGAATTCGGGTCACCGGGCTGACGCAGCGTCGAGTACTTCGTCGCCAGCACCATCTTGTCGCGGTTGGTGCGGGCGAATTCGCCGAGCAGCCGCTCGGAGCTGCCGTTGGTGTAGGTGCTGGCGGTGTCGAAGAAGTTGCCGCCGAGCTCGGTGTAGCGGTCGAAGAGCTTGCGCGCCTCGTCGCGCTCGGCGCCCCAGCCCCACTCGGTGCCGAAGGTCGCCGTGCCCAGCGCCAGCGGTGAGACCCGGAGTCCGGAACGGCCCAGCAGCCGATAGGTGTCGAGAGTGAGTGCCATCGTGTTCTCCTGTGAGGTGCGGGTCGTGGCGTTCGAGAGGCGCGGATCGGCGGTCGGCTCGCCCGGGTTTCAGGCGCCGGGCCCGTGGCCGCCGGCCCCGGTGATGTCCTGGCCGGTGATGCAGCCGGCGGCGTCCGAGGCGGACTGCGCTCGCGCGAGGGACTCGCTGTCCGTGGCCGCGCCTTGGTAGCGGCGGGCGGGCAGCGGCTCGGCCGTCGCTCTGCCGATCGCGGTCGTTCCCCCGGCGATGGGAGCTGCAGGCATGGCAAACCCTCCGTCGCTGAAGCGATGGGTGGGACCACCCGTAATCGGGGACCTCCCCGGTTGTCTCACCGTACACTAAACGGGGGAGTCCCCGAATCGTTCCCGAGCCTCATCCGCCACTCACGATCGCGAAGGTCATGACACCTCCACGCAGCACCCTGCGCGCCGACGCGCAGCGCAACCGCGAGCATCTGATCGCCACGGCCACCGAAGCCTTCGCGTCCGGACGCGCGATCTCGCTGGACGCGATCGCCAAACGCGCGGGAGTGGGGAACGCCACCCTGTACCGGCACTTCCCCACCCGAGAGGATCTGGTCGAAGAGGTCTACCGGGACCAGATCCGGCCCTTGCGCGAAGATGCCCGCACCCTGCTGGCCACCAAGCCGCCCGCGCAGGCCCTCCACGCGTGGATGCTCCGATTCGCCGACTGGGCCGGTGAACGACGCGGAATCTGCGAGGCCCTGGTCGCCATGAGCGCTTCCGGCCGCTTCGGCACCGGACCGGTCTGCGACGAGGTCCAGCAGGTCCTGGCGATGGTGCTTGAGGCCGGTGCCACAGCAGGAGAACTGCGCAGCGACATCGACCCGGTCGAGGTAGGCGGCATCCTCGCCGGTCTGCTCTCCGTAGCCGGCGCGCCCGACCAGCGCCCCCAGCTGAACCGAATGCTGGACGTCGTCGTCGACGGACTCAGGCCCCGCTGAGCGATACGCCAACGGTTCGGCGGGGCGTCGGCCGACGCCGGACGGCTTGGCTGCGGCCGCGGCGGTCGTGGCGCCCCAGACCTTGGTGAGGACCGTCGGGATGGTTGCGTACGTTCGCGCTGACGCGGATGTCGCCGCCGGCCGGCACGGGCCTGTCCCCCTGGTCGACGCGGGCACTGGCCGGCCACCTCAAACGGTGCGAGGGCATCTCGGTGTCCTGGCATTACGTCGCCCGCGTCTGGCGCGAGGAGCACCTCCAGCCGCACCGCATCGGCACCTTCAAGCTGTCGAAGGACCCCGCATTCGCGGACAAGGCCGCCGACGTCGTCGGACTGTATCTGGGCCCAGCCGGCGATGCTGTGGTGCTGTCGGTGGACGAGAAGACCCAGATGCAGGCACTGGACCGCACCCAGCCGCTGCTGCCGGTGGCCTTCGCGGCCGGCGAGAAGCGCACATCCGATTACGTGCGGCACGGCACCACGAACCTGTTCGCCGCCTTGAACGTCGTCACGGGCGAAGTACTGGGCGAGTGCAGAGCGAACCGGACCATGATCAATCTCAGTGGCACTTCCTGTACCGCAACTACTCACACCCGGGCTCCTCGGCTTCCGGCGCCCCGGCCGTCATGCCGACGGGCCCGGACGCTACCGCCGTTCCCGGCCTGTCCGCCGCTCCGGGCTCCTCCGCCGTTCCCGGCCCCTCCGCCCCAGCCTCCTCCGGCGCCTCCCCGAACCGGGCCAGCGCCAGCGCGCCCACCACCGCCAGCGCGAACCCCGCGATGCCCAGGGGCGCCAGTCCGGCACGGGTCCGGTCGCCGAGCCAGACCACGCCGACCAGCGCGGGCCCGAGCGTCTCACCGATGACCATGCCCGCCGTGGCCGCCGTCACCGAGCCGCGCTGGAGGGCCGAGGTCAGCAGCAGGAAGGCCGCGCCGCCGCCGACGAGCAGGGCGTACGTGGCGGGGTTGGACACCAGCGACGCCGGTGAGAGGTCGGGGATCAGGCGTACGGCTACCTCCACGACGCCGAAACCGAACCCGGCGCCCAGCCCCAGCGCCGCCGCCCGCGCCCGGTCGGGCAGCCGCCCGGCCAGCGCGCCACTGGCCAGGATCGCCAGTGCGACGGCCAGCGTCCCGAAGCGCAGCGCGGTGGAGCCCGTGCCCTTCCCCTCCGCGCCCGAGGCCAGCCCCAGCAGGGCCAGCCCGCCGCAGACCACCGCCACGGCCGCCCACTCCGCCCGGCTCAGCCGCACCCGCAGCAGCGGCACGGCGACGACCGCGGTCACGGCCAGGCTGGCGGCGAGGGCCGCGCCCACCGCGTAGATCGGCAGCGAGCGCAGCGCCACCAGTTCGAGGAGGAAGCCGCAGCCGTCCAGGGCGAGGCCGAGCAGGTAACGCCACTGGCCGAGGACGCGCAGGAGAAGTCTGGGATCCACCCCGGAACCCGTGCCGGTCCCGGGGGCGGTGGCGCGGGCTGCCACCGCCTGGAGAACCGAGGCCGTACCGAAGCAGACCGCCGAACCGAGCGCACAGATCATCCCAAGCAGCACACATCGACTGTAGGCGCGGTGTTCGACGCGGGCCCGTTGCGGCGGCACGGGCCATGGCCCTTAGGCTGACGTGGCTGAAAACTGTTGCCACGGATGTACGGGGGAAGGCAAGGGATGGCAGAGCACACGAAGGCGCGGCGGAGGCTGCGGTCGAGCACGGTGGTCCTGGGCAGCATGGGGGCGCTGGCGGCAGCGCTCACCTCCTGCGGCTCGGAACCGGACAAGCGCTGCGTCGACCGGAACAGCTACGACGCGGTCAAGGGCTACCGGGTCATCGACTCCAAGTCCTGCAAGAGCGGCAGCGGGTCCAGCGGCAGTACGGGCGGCACGGGGTCGTCGTCCGGCAAGAACAAGGGCACCGGCGGGGGCGGCAAGAAGACCGACGGCCAGTGGTACTACGGCTCCGACGTCAACGGCCGCTACGCCGACTCCGGCACGTTCAGCCACAGCACGGCCGTCAACCGCGGCGGCTTCGGCTGCTCCGGCTCCAGCGGCGGGTGACGGCGGTGCGGCAGGAAACGGACTCCGCGGGGGCCCGCACGTGAAGCGGCACACCATACAGCCGCGCCCCGGCTGGCAGCAGACCGTCGAGGCGCAAGGCCTGATCTACCCGCTGACCCGCTACCCGGACGACTCGCTGCGCCCGTACTGGGACGAGAGCGCCTACTACTCCTTCACGCTGCCCGAGGTCGAGGCGCTGGAGGAGGCCGTCGAGGAACTGCACGGCATGTGCCTGGCCGCCGCCGCGCACATCGTCGAGCACCGGCGCTTCGCCGACCTCGGCATCGACGACCCGCGGCTGGCGGACCTGGTCGCCGAGTCCTGGCACCGGCGCGCCGAACTGCCCAGTCTCTACGGCCGGTTCGACCTGCGCTACGACGGCACCGGGCCCGCCAAGATGCTGGAGTACAACGCGGACACGCCGACCTCGCTCGTCGAGGCGGCGGGCCCGCAGTGGTTCTGGATGGAGGAACGGTTCCCCGGCGCCGACCAGTGGAACTCGCTCCACGAACGGCTGGTCGAGGCCTGGCGCAAGCAGGCGAAACTGCTGCCTCCGGGCGCGCCCGTGCACTTCGCCCACTCCGCGGGCGACGAGCTGGGCGAGGACCTGATGACCGTCGCCTACCTGGAGGAGACGGCACGCCAGGCCGGGCTGGAGACGGTCTCCATCCCGGTCGAGGACATCGGCTGGGACCACCTGGCGGGCCGCTTCGTCGACCAGCGGCTGCGCTTCATGCGGGCCTGCTTCAAGCTCTACCCGTGGGAGTGGCTGGCCACCGACGAGTTCGGCCCGCACGTCCTGGACACCCTCGACAACGGCGGCGGCACCGGCAGCACCCTCTGGATCGAGCCCGCCTGGAAGATGCTGCTGTCCAACAAGGCGCTCCTGGCGATCCTCTGGGAGCTGTACCCGGGCCACCCGAACCTGCTGCCCGCCCACCTCGACGGGCCGCGCGAACTGGCCGAAGGGCCCGGGTACGTGGCCAAGCCGCTGCTCGGCCGCGAAGGCGCCGGCGTCACCGTCCACGAGCCAGGCGCCGCCCCGGTCGTACGCGACGAGCCGTGCTGCTACCAGGAGCTGGCCCCGCTGCCCGACTTCGACGGCAACCGGGTGGTGCTCGGCGCGTGGGTCGTCGAGGACGAGGCGGCGGGGCTCGGCATCCGGGAGTCGGCGGGGCTGGTCACGGACGAGTACGCCCGCTTCCTGCCCCACGTGATCCTGTGAGGCGCGCCCCCTGCGGCCACGCGGCCCGGAAGGGGCACGGCCGCGCGGCCCGGAGGGGGCACGGCCGCGCGGCCTGAAGGGGAGCGCGGCCCCCGGTCACCCGGCCAGTACCGTCCGCAGCTGGTCCAGCCCCCAGTCCAGGTCCTCCTTGGTGATGACCAGCGGGGGCGCCAGCCGGATCGTGCTGCCGTGGGTGTCCTTGACCAGCACGCCGCGCTCCATCAGCCGCTCCGAGATCTCCCGGCCCGTCCCGAGGGCCGGGGCGATGTCGATCCCGGCCCACAGCCCGCGCCCGCGCACCGCCTCCACCGCGCCGCCGCCCACCAGCGGCCCCAGCTCGTGGTGCAGGTGCTCGCCCAGCTCCGTGGCGCGCTGCTGGTACTCCCCGGTCCGCAGCATCGCGAGGACCTCCAGCCCCACCGCGCAGGCCAGCGGATTGCCGCCGAACGTCGAACCGTGCTCGCCCGGCCGGAACACGCCCAGCACCTCGCGCGAGGACACCACCGCCGACACCGGCACGATGCCGCCGCCCAGCGCCTTGCCGAGCACATACACGTCCGGCACCACGTCCTCGTGCTGACAGGCGAAGTCCGCGCCGGTACGGCCGAGGCCGGACTGGATCTCGTCCGCGATGAACAGCACATTGCGCTCGCGGGTCAACTCCCGTACACCCGGCAGGTATCCCGGCGGCGGCATCAGCACCCCCGCCTCACCCTGGATCGGCTCGATCAGCACCGCCACGGTGTCCTCGTCCACCGCGTCCGCCAGCGCCCGCAGATCGCCGTACGGGACGATCTCGAAGCCCGGCGTGAACGGGCCGTAGTCGGCGCGCGCCTCCGGGTCGGTGGAGAAGGAGACGATGGTGGTCGTCCGGCCGTGGAAGTTGTTGTCCGCCACGACGATCTTCGCCCGGCCGTCCGGGACGCCCTTGACCCGGTAGCCCCACTTGCGGGCGGTCTTGACCGCCGTCTCGACGGCCTCCGCGCCGGTGTTCATCGGCAGCACCATCTCCATGCCGCAGAACTCGGCGAGCCGCGTACAGAACTCGGCGAACCGGTCGTGGTGGAAGGCGCGGGAGGTGAGCGTGACCCGCTCCAGCTGCGCCTTGGCCGCCTCGATCAGGCGGCGGTTGCCGTGGCCGAAGTTGAGCGCCGAGTACCCGGCGAGCATGTCCAGGTAGCGCCTGCCCTCCACGTCCGTCATCCAGGCCCCCTCGGCGGAGGCCACGACGACGGGGAGCGGGTGGTAGTTGTGCGCGCTGTGGGCTTCGGCGACGGCGATGCTGCGTTCCGTGGATGTCGTGGGGGTCACCATTGACTCCGTTCGGTATACGGGCGATTGCGGGCACGAAATTCCCGTTGAGCGGACGGTATGCGAAGAAAGGTTGCGCCGCACACCCCCCGATAGACTGGCCTCGCGCACCGCGACTGGCGCACGGGGAAGCGACCCCGAGGGAGCGGCGCGCGGCCGTTCAGCCACGGCCCACCACGAGGTGTCGCCCCGCCTGGGCACCCCGGGAGCACGACCGGTAAGCCGAACCGCACCCGATCGCCCCGGAGGACCTCATGAGTCATCTCCTGCCCCATCCCGCTCTCGCCACGGCCGACCCCGAGCTGGCCGCCCTGGTCGGTGCCGAGGAGCGGCTCCAGACCGAGACGCTGCGCTTGATCCCGTCCGAGAACTACGTCTCCACCGCGGTCCTCGAAGCCACCGGCACCGTCCTGCAGAACAAGTACAGCGAGGGATACGCGGGCCGTCGCTACTACGAAGGCCAGCAGAACATCGATCTTGTCGAGCGGCTGGCCATCGACCGGGCCAAGGCCGTCTTCGGCGTCGAGCACGCCAACGTCCAGCCGTACTCCGGCTCGCCCGCCAACCTCGCCGTCTACCTCGCCTTCGCCGAACCCGGCGACACGGTCATGGGCATGTCGCTGCCGATGGGCGGCCACCTCACGCACGGCTGGGGCGTCTCGGCCACCGGCCGGTGGTTCCGCGGCGTCCAGTACGGCGTACGGGCCGACACCGCCCGTATCGACTTCGACGAGGTGCGCGACCTCGCCCGCAAGGAGCGCCCGAAGCTGATCTTCTGCGGCGGTACGGCCGTGCCCCGCACCATCGACTTCGCCGCCTTCGCCGAGATCGCCCGCGAGGTGGACGCCGTCCTGGTCGCCGACATCGCGCACATCGCCGGGCTGGTCGCGGGCGGCGCCCACCCCTCACCGGTGCCGCACGCCGACGTCGTCTCCACCACCACCCACAAGACGCTGCGCGGCCCGCGCGGCGCCATGCTGATGTCCCGCGAGCAGTACGCGAAGCCCCTGGACAAGGCGGTCTTCCCGGGCCTCCAGGGAGGGCCGCACAACCACACCACCGCCGCCATCGCGGTCTGCCTCCACGAGGCCGCGCAGCCGTCCTTCCGCGACTACGCGCACGCCGTCGTCGCCAACGCCAGGGCCCTCGCCGAACAGCTGCTGGCCCGCGGCTTCGACCTGGTCTCCGGCGGTACGGACAACCACCTGATCCTGATCGACCTCACCCCCAAGGAGGTCCCCGGCAAGATCGCCGCCAAGGCCCTGGACCGGGCCGGGATCGTCGTCAACCACAACACCGTCCCGTACGACACCCGCAAGCCGTTCGACCCGTCCGGCATCCGTGTCGGCACCCCCTCGCTGACCTCGCGCGGCCTGGACACCGGGCACATGCCGCAGATCGCCGACTGGATCACGCGGGGCGTGACCGCCGCGGGCGCGGGCGACGAGGCGGCCATCGCCACGATCCGCGCCGAGGTCGCCGAGCTGATGAGCGCCTACCCGGCGCCGGGGCTGGCCGCCGGCCCGTCCTGACCGGTGGCGGCGGGGGGCTGGGGCGGGCCGGCCGCTCAGCCCTGGTCCGCGCCCAGGTCCCGGCCCAGCCGTACCGGAAGCTCCACGACGCTGTTGCCCACGAACGTGGGCAGCGGCGACAGGTCCGCCTCCGGCACGGCCAGGGCCAGGTCCGGGAAGCGGTCGAACAGCGCCCGCAGCGCGACACCGGCCTCCAGACGGGCCAGCGGCGCGCCCGGACAGACGTGCGGCCCGTGTCCGAAGGACAGGTGCCGCACGGCGGGCCGCCGCGTCACGTCGAAGCGGTCCGCGTCCGGCCCGTACGCCTGCGGATCGCGCCCGGCCGCCGCGTACGAGGCGAGCACCGGCGCTCCCAGCGGGATGGTCGTGCCGTCGATGTCCAGGTCCCGGGTCGGGTAGCGGAACGGGAAGTTGGCCACCGGGCTGTCGTGGCGCAGCGTCTCCTCGACCACGTCCGCCCAGGCCGCCCGCCCGGAGCGGACCAGGTCCAGCTGGCCGCGGTCGGCGCACAGGGCCCGTACCGCGTTGGTGATCAGGTCCAGCGTGGTCTGGTGCCCCGCGGCGATCGTCAGCAACAGGGTGCCGATCAGCTCCCGTTCGCTCAGCCGGGCGTCCTCCTCGGCACATGCCGCGATGAGCGCGCTGGTCAGATCGTCGCCCGGCTTCGCGCGACGGGCCGTCACGACCTGGCCGAGGACCTCGACCAGCTCCCGGTTGGCCGCCACCGCCGCCTCCGGGTCGATGGTGGTGTTCACGACCAGCCCGGACAGCTCGTGCAGCCGGTCCCGGAACTCCTCGTCCACGCCGAGGAGTTCACTGATCACCCGCATGGGCAGCGGATAGGCGAAGGCGCTCCGCAGATCGACCGTCCCGCCGCCCCGTGCGGCCTGGGCGGGCAGCTCGTCGAGCAGCCCGGCGGTCAGCCGCTCCACCCGCGGCCGCAGCGCCGCCACCCGCCGGGGCGAGAGCGCCTTGACGACCGGCTCCCGCAGCCGCCGGTGGTCCGCCCCGTCGGCCGTGGTCATCCCCTCCACGGTCGCGAAGGTGGTGAGCGGCCAGCCGGGCGGGATACGGCCCTCGCTCAGGGCGGCGAAGTGGCAGGCGCTCTTGGCCACTTCCGGGTGGGTGAGGAAGTCGCGCAGGGTGTGGTGGCGGGTCACGGCGTAGCCGACGATGCCGCCGGGCAGCAGCACCGGCGCGGCGGCGCCGAGGGCCCGCAGCCGCTCACTGTCCGCGTGCCGGCCGGTGCCGGTGGGATCGAGCGGGTACGGGGCCGACGCGGGCGGCGGGCAGGCGGGACCTGTATCGGACGGACCGGCGCCGGACGGCTTCGTACCGGTCGGACCTGTGCCGGACGGCTTCGTGCCGGTCGGACCTGCGCCGGACGGCTTCGTGCCGGTCGGCTCCGGGGAGCCGCTGATCGCCATGCCGGAGGAGGAGGTGTCGGCTTCGGCCATGTTTCCACCGTCCCAGCTCCGGCCGGCCGGAACCAGGGCGCATACGGGGGCGCATCCGGGGGCGCGTACGGCTCGGGGGCCGCCCCGCCCCGGCTCGCGCCACCCCGTACACCCGGCCCGTCACCCCCGCGCTCCCACCGCTCCCCGGCCGCGCGCCGCCCGTGTCCGCGGACCTGAGACAATAAGCGTCATGGCCTCTGATCGTCCGCGTGTACTCTCCGGCATCCAGCCCACCGCCGGTTCCTTCCACCTCGGCAACTACCTCGGCGCCGTCCGCCAGTGGGTGGCCCTCCAGGAGTCCCACGACGCCTTCTACATGGTGGTGGACCTGCACGCGATCACCGTGCCGCAGGACCCGACGGCCCTCCGCGCGAACACCCGGCTCGCCGCCGCCCAGCTGCTGGCCGCCGGTCTCGACCCGGAGCGCTGCACGCTCTTCGTCCAGAGCCACGTCCCCGAGCACGCCCAGCTCGCCTGGGTCATGAACTGCCTGACCGGCTTCGGCGAGGCCAGCCGGATGACGCAGTTCAAGGACAAGTCCGCCAAGCAGGGCGCCGACCGCACCAGCGTCGGCCTGTTCACGTACCCGATCCTGCAGATCGCCGACATCCTGCTCTACCAGGCCAACCAGGTCCCGGTGGGCGAGGACCAGCGCCAGCACATCGAGCTGACCCGCGACCTCGCCGAGCGTTTCAACGGCCGCTACGGCGACACCTTCACCGTCCCGGCGCCGTACATCCTCAAGGAGACCGGCAAGGTCTACGACCTCCAGGACCCGGCGGTCAAGATGAGCAAGTCGGCCTCGTCGGTCAAGGGGATCATCAACCTCCTGGACGAGCCCAAGTCCTCCGCCAAGAAGATCAAGAGCGCGGTCACGGACACCGACACGGTGATCCGCTACGACGCCGAGGCCAAGCCGGGCGTCTCCAACCTGCTGACGATCTACTCGACGCTCACCGGCGAGTCGATCGCCGACCTGGAGAAGAAGTACGAGGGCAAGATGTACGGCGCCCTCAAGACCGACCTCGCGGAGATCATGGTCGAGTTCGTCACACCCTTCCGGGACCGTACGCAGGAATATCTGGACGACCCCGAGACGCTGGACTCGATCCTGGCCAAGGGTGCCGAGAAGGCCCGCGCGGTGGCCGCCGAGACGCTGGCCTCGGCGTACGACCGGATCGGGTTCCTGCCCGCCAAGCACTGACCGGCCGGGCCGGGGCCCACCACGCCCCGGCCCGCCGCCGTAAGGGGCCGTCGGGCCCGGGTGCGGCGGGACCAAGGGCGGTCGCCGCGACGACGGCCCACCCGGCACACTGGCATCCGGGGACAACGACAGCTTCAGGAGGGAGAACGCAGTGGGGACCGTAACGCTCGGCGTTTCGATCGCGGTCCCGGAGCCGTACGGCAGCTTCCTCCAGGAGCGGCGTGCGGGCTTCGGGGACCCGCACGCACACGGCATTCCCACGCATATCACCCTCCTGCCGCCCACGGAGGCCCGCGCCGAGGACCTGCCCGCCATCGAGGAGCACCTCGCGGAGGTCGCCGCGGGCTTCGGCCCCTTCCGGCTGCGCCTGGCGGGCACGGACACCTTCCGGCCGTTGTCGCCGGTGGTTTTCGTCAAGCTCACCGAGGGCGAGGCCGAGTGCACCGCCCTCCAGGAGGCGGTACGCGCCGCGTCCGGTCCCTGCGCCCGTGAACTGCAGTTCCCGTACCACCCGCACGTGACCGTCGCGCACGGGATCTCCGAAGAGGCCATGGACCGGGCGTTCGTGGCGCTGAAGGACTTCGAGGCCGCCTGGACGATCGACGGGTTCGCGCTCTACGAGCAGGGGGCGGACGGCGTGTGGCGGCTGGAGCGGAAGTATCCGTTCGGGGCGCCCGCGTCCGGCGTGCCGCGCCAGGCGGACCTTTCCCGGCCGCCTACGCCGACGCGGTAGGTCTGCGGGGCGGACGTACGAGGGTCCGGCGGCGCGCCGGAGCGGTAGCGCGCCGGTCCTGTAGTACGCCGGGACGCCGGCTCCCGCTCAGCAGTTCCCCGGTCCGGCGGCCCTCACACCGGCAGTTTCCGGAAGATTGCCCGCGGCATATGCCGAAGTACGGACATCACCGGCCGCAGCGCCCCCGGCACCCACACCACCTCGCTCCGCCGCCGCAGCCCCGCCTCGACCGCCTCCGCGACCGCCTCCGGCGTCGTGGCCAGCGGCGCGGGCTCCAGCCCCGCCGTCATCCTCGTCCGTACGAAACCGGGCCGCACCACCATCACGTGCACACCCGTGCCGTACAGCGCGTCCCCCAGCCCCTGCGCGAACGCGTCCAGACCGGCCTTGCTGGAGCCGTAGACGAAGTTCGAGCGCCGCGCCCGCTCGCCCGCGACCGAGGACAGCACCACCAGCGAACCGTGCCCCTGCACCCGCAGCGACCGCGCGCAGACCAGGCCCGCACAGACCGCGCCGGTGTAGTTGGTCTGCGCGACACGGACCGCCGCGGCCGGGTCGGCCTCCGCGCGCTCCTGGCCGCCCAGGACACCGAAGGCCAGCAGCACCATGTCGATGTCGCCCTCCGCGAAGACCTTGCCGAGGGCCTCCTCGTGGGCGCCGGTGTCCAGCGCGTCGAAGGGCACCGTACGGACCTCGGCGCCCAGCCGGCGCAGCCGCCCGGCCGCTTCCTCCAGGGCGGGGGAGGGGCGGCCCGCCAGCCGGACCGTACGGGTGCGGCGGGCGACCAGGCGACGGGCGGTGGCCAGGGCGATCTCGGAGGTGCCGCCGAGGATCAGGAGGGACTGGGGGGAGCCGAAGGCGTCCTTCATGGGGGTCCTTGGGGAGGGATGGGGTTTCCGGGCGGGGGTTCGGGCGTGGGGTTCGGGCGTGGGGGCGCGTGCGGGGGAGGGGCCGGGCGCGGGGGAGGCCGGATTGCGGGGCGTGGCGTCGGCGTGGCGCCGGGGCCGGGTCACAGGGCGAGGCGTCGCGAGAGGTCCGAGGTGAAGACCCCGTGCGGATCGAGGCGGGCCCGCAGCGCGCGGAACGCGTCCGCGCGGGGATACATGGCGTCGACCAGCTCCGGCCGCAGCCGAGCGTCCTTGGCCAGGTAGACCCGGCCGCCCGCCGCCGCCACCGCCTCGTCCAGCTCGTCGAGGAAGGGGCCGAGTCCGGGCAGCCCGGCCGGGATGTCCAGGGCCAGCGTCCAGCCCTCGGCGGGAAACGACAGCCACCCGGGACCGCCCGCGCCGAACCGTTTGAGCACGGCCAGGAACGACGGACAGCCGCGCGCCGCGATCCGCTCCACGATGCGCCGCAGCGTCTCCTCGGCCCCGAGACCGACCACGAACTGGTACTGCACGAAACCGCCGCGCCCGTATACCCGGTTCCAGTGCGGCACCCCGTCCAGCGGATGGAAGAACGCGGAGATCCGCTGGAGCTCCCCGGTCCGGCGCCGGGGCGCCCTGCGGTACCAGAACGCGTTGAACAGCCCCACCGACCGGCGCCCGAGCAGCCCCTCCGGCAGGCCGCGGGGAGCGGGCGGCAGCTGTCCGGGCCGGAAGGCGAGCGGAGCGCGGCGGGCCCGGCCGGTCAGCGCCTCCAGCGGCGCGTGGTCGCCGCGGGTCAGCACCGCGCGGCCGGTCGCCGCGCCGCGCGCGAGGAGGTCGATCCAGGCGACGGAGTAGCGGTAGCGGTGATCGGTGGCGGTCAGCCGCGCCAGCAAGTCGTCCAGGTCCGCCGCGCGTTCGGTGTCCACCGTCATCAACGACGTCCGTACGGGCACCAGGCGGAGCGTCGCGGCGAGGACCACCCCGGTCAGCCCCATGCCGCCGGCGGTCGCGTCGAAGAGGTCGCTGCCCGGCCGTACGGTACGCACCGTGCCGTCCGCCGTGAGGAGTTCGAAGGACCGTACGTGCCGGGTGAAGGCGCCCGCGACGTGGTGGTTCTTGCCGTGGATGTCCGCGCCGATCGCGCCGCCGACCGTCACGTACCGGGTGCCCGGCGTGACCGGCACGAACCAGCCCAGCGGCAGCAGCACCTCCATCAGCCGGTGCAGGCTGACCCCCGCGTCGCACACCACGACGCCCGCATCGGCGTCGACGGCCCGGACGCGGTCCAGGCCGGTCATGTCCCAGACCGCGCCGCCCGCGTTCTGCGCCGCGTCCCCGTAAGCCCGCCCCAGTCCCCGGGCGATGCCGCCGCGCGGCCCGCACCCCCGCACCGCCGCCACGGCTTCTCCGTACGAGCCGGGGCGGACCAGCCGGGCGGTGGTGGGGGCGGTGCGGCCCCAGCCGGTGACGGAGACGGCGCGGTCCGGGGTGGTGCGGTCCGGGGCGGTGCGGTCCGGGCCGGTGACGGGAGCGGGTCGGGGGCCGGCCGGGCCGGCGGGCGTCGACATGCCAGCGACCGTAATGCGGCTCTCGCGCGGATTGCCGCTTTCCGGCCCCCTCACGCGCGAAAAGAGTGATTAATGCGCCGGGCGGTGCGGTGGATGGGCTAATCGCGACGACACGGCGCACGAGGCCCCCGAGAGTCGGAGACGGAGCCCCCGAGGGGCTTGAGGGATAGGCGCCGGGCGGACCGCACGAAGCGGGCGGTCCGCCCGGCGGGCCGGCACGACCCGGATCGAGGTGACCCAGCTGTCCCCGCAAGAGATGGATCACCGCCTGCTCGCCGCGCTGCGTGCCTGCGGCTCCGACCCGCGGGTGGCCGCCGTGGCCCGCGCCCTCTCGCACGGCGGTGAGCACGGAGCGCTCTGGCTCGCCGCCGGTCTGGCGGGCGCCGCGGCCGACCGGCCCCGGCGCCCCGCCTGGCTCCGCGGTACGGCCCTGAGCTGCGGCGCCCACGTGCTGAGCGTGGGCCTCAAGCGCGTCGTGCGCCGCCCGCGCCCCCGGCTGACCGGTCACGCCCCCCTCGTACGGACCCTGGGCCCGCACTCCTTCCCCAGCGCCCACGCCGCCTCCGCCACCGCCGCCGCCGTGGCACTCGGCGCGCTGCGGCCCGCGGGCACGGCCCTGACCGTCCTGGCCGCCGCGATGTGCCTGTCGCGGCTGGTGGCGGGCGTGCACTACCCGTCCGACGTGGTGGCGGGCGCGGCACTCGGCGCCCTCACGGCGCGCGCGGGCGACTACGGCTCCAAGCGCAACCGCGCGTACGGAGACGGCGGCTACGGCTACGACACCGGGCGCAGCCACCCGTCCAGCGGCGACGGCTCCGGTCCGGGGTGCCCCCGCCCGTCCAGCGGCAGCGGATACGGCTCCGGATACAGCACCGGACACGGCTCCAGGCGCCCCCCACCCCTCCGAAGGCGGCGCCCGTGACTGAACGCACCGCCGTCCTGGACGAACCGCCCGGCCCCGGAGCGGCCCCCGCCGCACCGCCCGGCCTGCGGGCCCGAGCGCTCGGCCTGCCCCTGGGCCTGCTGCGCACCGCCCGCCCGCGCCAATGGGTCAAGAACGTCCTGGTGGCCGCCGCGCCGGCCGCCGCCGGCGAACTCTTCCTGCACCGGACCCTCCTCCAGCTGCCCCTCCTCTTCGCCCTCTTCACCGGCGCCGCGTCCGCCGTTTACCTCGTCAACGACGCGCGGGACGCCGCCGCCGACCGCGCCCACCCCGACAAGTGCCGCCGCCCGGTCGCCGCGGGAGAGGTCCCCGTACCCGTCGCCTACGTGGCCGGCGGGCTGCTCGCCGTCCTCGTACCGGCCGCGGCCGCCGTGCTGTGCAACCCCGCCACCGCCGCCCTGCTCGCCGCGTACCTCCTGATGCAGCTCGCCTACTGCGTCAGCCTGAAGAACGTCCTGGTCGTCGACCTCGCCGTGGTCACCACCGGCTTCCTGCTGCGGGCCATGACCGGCGGCCCCGCGCTCGGCATCCCGCTGTCCCGCTGGTTCCTGATCACCGCGGGCTTCGGCGCGCTGTTCATGGTCGCCGCCAAGCGCTACTCCGAGGCGCTCCGGGTGGCGGCGAAGACACCGGAGGACCGGGGCGAGACCCGGCCCCTGCTGCGCGAGTACAGCGACGGCTACCTGCGCTTCGTATGGCAGCTCGCGGCGGGCGGCGCCGTCCTCGCCTACTGCCTGTGGGCACTGGAGAGCGGCGGCACGGCCGCGGGCGCCCTGCCGTGGCGCCAGCTGTCCATGATCCCGTTCATCCTCGCGGTCCTGCGCTACGCGGTCTTCGCCGACCGGGGCACGGCGGGCGCCCCGGAGGACGTCGTGCTGCGCGACCGTCCGCTGGCCGTCATCGCGCTGGCCTGGGTCGGGCTGTACGCGATGGCCGTCGCGGACGTATGAACGCAGCGAGCGCCGCCGCCATGCCCCAGGGCCCCGACCGCCCCGCCCACCCGGCGCACACCGCCCGTCAGGGCGGCCCGGACCGGCGGCGGGGCCGGTCACGCCTGCGCGCCCTCGCTCCCGAACTGCTCGGCTTCGCGGTGGCCGGCAGCTTCGCGTACGCCGCCGACCTGGCCCTCTTCGTCTGGCTGCGCGGACCGGCCGGCCTCGATCCGTTCACCGCGAAATCCCTCTCCTTCCTGGCCGGCTGCACCGTCGCGTACGCCGGGAACGCGATCGGCACCTACCGCGCCCGTACGCGCCCGGTACCACCCCCGCACGGCGGACCCGGCGCCCGCACCCCCGCCTCCGTACGCCTCCGCCGCTACGCCGCCTTCCTCGCCGTGAATCTCGCCGGCGCCCTGGTCCAACTGGCCTGCCTCGGCGTCTCGCACCACGTCCTCGGCCGCACCTCCGCGGCGGCCGACACCGTCTCGGGCGCGGGCGTCGGCATGGCGCTGGCGACGTGCCTGCGTTTCTGGGGTACGCGGACGCTAGTGTTCCGCCACGCGGGCGGCATACCCGCACAGATGGTGTCGAAAGCCGATGAAGGGTAGGCGGGGCCCATGGAATGGTTGAGCAAGCTGCCGGTCATCGGCCCGGCCGTGTCCTGGCTGATGACGACGCACCTGTGGCGGGCGTACGAACGGATGTCGCTCGTGCACTGGACCCGGCTGGCCGCCGCGATCACGTTCACCAGCTTCGTGGCGATCTTCCCACTGCTGACGGTGGCCGCCGCGATCGGCGCCGCCCTGCTCAGCGAGCAGCAGCTGCACGACCTGCAGAAGAAGATCGCCGAACAGATCCCCGGCATCTCCGGCCAGCTCGACTTCGGCTCACTCGTCGAGAACGCCGCCACCGTCGGCACCATCGCCGCCGTCGCCCTGCTGTTCACCGGCGCCGGCTGGGTCGAGTCGCTGCGCGACTGTCTGCGCGCCGTCTGGGAGAAAGACGACGAGGACACCAACTTCTTCGTCGCCAAACTCAAGGACGTCGCCCTGCTCCTCGGCCTGGGCGGCACCGCCCTGGTCTCGCTGGCCTGCTCCGCCTTCGCCACGGCCGCCGTCGGCAAGGCGGCCGGAGCCCTCGGCCTGGCGGAGGGCGGCGTGGGCAGCGTGCTGCTCACCGCCGCCGGCTTCTGCATCGCCGTACTCGCCGACTTCCTCCTCTTCGCCTACGTCCTGACCAAACTCCCCGGCGTCCACCCGCCGCGCCGCGCCGTCGTCATCGCGGGCTTCATCGGCGCCGTCGGCTTCGAACTCCTGAAACTCCTGCTCAGCGGCTACCTCAAGGGCGTCGCGGCCAAGAGCATGTACGGCGCCTTCGGCACCCCGATCGCCCTGCTCCTGTGGATCAACTTCACGGCGAAACTGCTGGTCTTCTGCTCGGCGTGGACAGCGACCGAGCGGTGCGACCCGGAGTCGGTCCGCAGGTCGCTGGACTGCGACGAGGGGGCCGCGACGAAGGGGCACCCGGGCGGGGCGGCCGGGGAGGCCGACGGGGCGGCCGGTGAGGCTGCGGAGGCCGACGGGGCGGCTGGGGCGGGTGTGAAGTCCGGGACGGCCGACGGGGCGGCTGCGAAGCCCGGGACGGCCGGTGAGGCCGCGGAGCCCGAGGGGGCCGGGTCGAAGCCGCCGTCCCCGTCCGCCCGGAAGACACCACCCCCCGACTCGGGCGCATCGGCGTCCTGACACGGGCCGGGGGCGGGCCGCGCGAACGCCCCGCCCCCGACCCCTCACCCCGTAAGGCTGTACCTCAGTACCTCAGTACCTCAGTGCCGTCCCCCACGCCGCCGCATCAGCTCCGGGAGCGGCCAGCGGCGATGCACCGCAAGAGCCAGCCCGCCCAGCAGCACCAGCGCGCCACCGGTGATCGCCAGTGCGGTCCACGCGCCGCCGGACCCGCCGGACGCGTCCTGCATCCCGGCCCGCGCCTTGTCGCCGTCCAGCTTGGCGCCGCCCGCGCGCGCGTCGCCCTCCTCGCTCTTCGGCCCGACCAGCCTGCCGACCGGCTCGACCTTGTCCGCCGCCGCGAAGCCCCAGTCGAAGAGCTTGGCCGTCTCCTTGTACGCCTCGTTGTGTTCCTTCTTCTCCGGGTTCATGACCGTGACGAGCAGCTTGCGCTCGCCACGCTGCGCGACCCCGGTGAAGGTCGAACCGGCGTTGGTGGTGGAGCCGTTCTTCACGCCCGCGATGCCCGGGTACGGCTTGACGTCGTAATCACCGCTGAGCAGCCGGTTCGTGTTCTGAATACCGAACGACCCGCGCTTGCCGTCCTTCACCTCACCCGGGAACTGCGCGCTCGCCGTGGAGCAGTACTCCCGGAAGTCCGCGTTCTGCAGCCCCGCGCGCGCGAACAGGCTCAGGTCGTACGCGCTGGAGACCTGCCCCGGAGCGTCGTAGCCGTCCGGCGTCACGACGTGGGTGTCCGTCGCGTTCAGCGCCTCGGCCTGCTTCTGCATCTCCTGGACGGTCTTGGCCGTACCGCCGTTCATCGCGGACAGCGTGTGCACGGCGTCGTTCCCGGAGCGCAGGAACACCCCCAGCCACAGGTCATGGACCGTGTAGCTCAGATTTTCCTTTATCCCCACCAGGCTGCTGCCGTCGCCCATGCCCGCCAGGTCGGCCGGCTTGACCGTGTACTTCTGGTTCTTGGGGAACTTCGGCAGCACCGTGTCGGCGAACAGCATCTTCAGCGTGCTGGCCGGCGGCAGCTGCCAGTGCGCGTTGTGCGAGGCCAGCACCTTGCCGCTCTCGGCGTCCGAGACGATCCAGGACCGCGCCGTGAGGTCGTCCGGCAGCTTGGGCGCCCCCGCCTTGAGCCGCACCTGCGTACCGGCCTGCCCCAGCAGCCCGCCCCCGACCTTCGACATCTCCGCGGGCGGCGCCGGAGCCTTCGGCACGTGCTGCCCGCCCTTGCCGTCCTTGGGCTTCTCGTCGGCGTGCGCGGGAGCGGCGAGCAGGAGCGGCGGCAGCAGTACGGCGGTGCCGGCCAGGGCGGCGGCCGTACGGGTGAGCGCGTACCGCGCGGTGACGGTACGGCCCGCACCGCCCCGTACGGCGGGCACGGGCCCGGACGCCGCGGCGGTCGGATGAACGGCTGAAGTGATCGGCACGTCGGTGAACGTACCCGTCGGCGCGGGCGCCCCGGACACCACCCCACGGAAGAGTGCCCCGGCCGCCCGCCGGATGGAGCCGCTGCCCATACTGGATTCCATGAAGCTCTCGCGCCCCGTTTCCTGGTTCCTGCTCGCCTTCGGGGTATGGAGCTGGTTCATCTGGATCACTTTCGCCAAAAACCTCTGGAAGGACGGGAGCGGCCTCGCCTTCGACGACGCGGGCGACCCGACCGCCTACTTCTGGGTCCACCTCGCGCTCGCGGTGACGTCCTTTCTTTTGGGGACGGCAATCGGAGTGCTCGGGTTCCGCGGCGTCCGAGCCCTGCACAGGCCCACTACCGAGCCCACCGCAGAGACCTCCACCACAGCCCCCTGACTCCGGCCCCCGCACACCCCGACGCCCCGTCGTCAGTGCGCCATCTCACACATGCTCGGACGAGGCCGCCGGTATGCACGGACCGGCCCGGGATCAGCCGGTCGTCGACCTCCGGCTCAGCCGAACGTCGAACCCTCGGGCGCCGGCGCACTGCGAACACACGGTGAGATGAGCCGCACTTCGAGCCGCCGCTCGGCGAGGTGCCCCGTCACGGAGACCGAATAGCCCGCGACCTCGGCGAACGCTCCGGCGCCCGCCGCCGCCCGAAGGGTCTGCGTTTCCTCTTCGGCGGGCGCCTCCACGGACCAGCCACCGTCGCCCAAGTAAGCCCCCAGCCGCGCAAGAGCTGTCGGCAGCGACGCGGGATCACATTCCTCGATACGCCAGTCATGCTGCGCCGAACATGAGGAATGCAGCCCCTTTCCCGTGCACGCGTCGCAGGTGACGGTGAAGGGCTGGGCATTCTGCTCCATGCGCCCGCGCAGGGCGAGAGCGTCGAGAAGCCTGCTGGAATTCCAGTACAGCTTCTTCGTGAGTTCCAGGGACGGAGGCTCGGGCGAGACCTTTTCCGGTACGGCCGCGAGCGATACGGCAGCGGGCTGTACGCCACCGTCGTGAACCGGAACGGGCGCGGACCCGCCGCCCGGCGCGCCGGTCACCTCGACCGTGTTCACGATGTTGAAGAACAACTCGGAATACAGATTCCAGTCGTCCATGCACGGCGTACTGAGCTCGAACAGACAGACCTGCCGCTGCCCGGGAACCGGGAAGAAGACCGCGATCTTCCCGATCGTTACGGACTCCGGCTGCCCGGAATCCGTCATCTCCCCCGGCAGGTCCACCGTCTCCGGAGTGATCCGCACGACCGCTTCCCCGGCCGCCAGCTTGACGACCTCCACCTCGCTCCGCGGAGACTCCTCCGCGAGCTGGGTCGCCAGCTCCTTGCAGTCCACCACTCGGGTCTGAGGCCCGCCGTCGATCAAGGAGGCGATGACCGAGGCGGTGCTCCGCTGCCCCTCGATGTCCAGAATACAGAAGCCCGCATAACTCACCCCGGCCGCCAGCATGTCCTCCACCGCCTGGAGTTGCATGGCGACATAGGCGAACCACAGTTCGTCGCTGCCCTCGGGATAGACCTCGATCGCGAGGAAACGCAGCTCTTCCACGAGGATGTCGACATCGTCTATCAGCGGGATCTCATGAAACGCGGGCGGGACACGGAAGGTGACCGGAAACTCCGGCTCCGTCGTGCCGGTCGCCTCGGGCGTATACGTACTCACCGGTGTCAGGCCCCCGCCGCGCTCAGAAATGCCCTGCCCAGCGGCTTGTCCTCGGGCCAGTTGGACTCGATACGGTGACCGACACCGATGCCCTTCACGCCCATCTGGGTGCCGCGGGCGCCCCAGTGGGCCACGTCGACACCGAGTGGGGACACTCTTTCGCCCTGGAAGATTTTGAAGGCCTTCTGAATTCCCTTGTGGAAGACTCCGTCAGCCATACCTCGTGCGACGTTCTCCGACCGGGCCAGACTCTGGGCATTCTTGAAGGTGTTCGCGATTTTCCCGCCATCCGCAACGATTTTCTCACCCCCGGCCAGTTTGCTCGCGGCTTTGAAGCCCTTCACAGCGCCGATGCCCGGCAGCACTCCAAGGCCAGCCCCGACCCAGTCCATGATCCCGACCTTGCCCCCTCGGGAGGCTTTGATGCCGTAACCGGCCAGGGCGAGGGCACTCGTTCCGATGGCCAGGCCACCCAGGATGGCGCCGACCGGCGGGATGGCCATCGTGGCGAGCGAGAGGATCGACAGCACCGCGCTGATGTTGGACAACAGGTCGGCGTGTTCGGCCAGCCAGTCCTTGAAGCCGCGCCACGCCTTCTTCATGCCGTCGAGCGCGCGGTCCCACCAGTGCAGATCCGGCGGGTGGTTCTCCGACGCCTTGAGGATCGCGCGCTCGGCCTCTCCCGCGCGGTCGTCCCACTGGGAACGCAGGTCCTCCGCCTTCTTCATGATGTCTTCCAACGCGTGCTGCGCCTTTTCATCAGCGGATTTCGCGGTGTCCAACTCGTTGTTGATGCGGTCGACTTCGGACTGCTCCATGCGTACGCCGGCCAGCCCGTCGTACTTGTCAATGAGGGCGTTGTAACTGTTCCGCTTCTCTTTGGCATGCTTGCGCGCTTCGAGTGCGTCAGCCTCCAGACCTTTGGCGCGCTGCTGCATCGGCTCGAGCTGAGAGTGCCACGTGCGCAGGGCCTTCGCGCAATCGTGCATGGAATCCGTGCCTTGCTGCAAGAACTTCGGCAGTTCTCCGAGCTTCGTCTTGAACTTTTCAGCGGCCTCGCCCTCCCAGACGCCGTCGGTCCTTCCGATGCTCTTGAGGAGTTGGTGTAACTCCTCAAGTTCGTCACCGACCGTCTTCACGTCCGCAGCGAGGGACTGGATGGTATGAAGGTCACCTTTGGCCGGGTTGAGGAGCAAGCCCGGCCAGTCGGAGGCTTCGGCGGTCAGTCCTTTGAAATCCATGGCGATCCCCCCCCGTTACTTTCGACTGAAGCCCTTGGCGTTGTCGTCGTCGGTGGCCGTGTAGGCCTCCAGCGTCAACGACAGCTGTTCATGAATCTTCTTCGCTGCGTCGGCGATGCGCGTGATGCCGTCGTCCCATTCGGACTGGAACTCGTCACAGGCGCCGTCGAGCCCGCCGGTCCCCAGCCCTTTGGGGCCCACCTTCTTGAGCTTCTTGCTCGCGCCACGCATACGGTCGTCGCATTCGTTCAGCTTGCGCAGCATGTCCTTCATCCGGGTCACATCTATCCGGAAGTCTGAGTTCCCCAACTCGCTGCACCCCGTTCATGGTCGGCTGGTCAGCCCTGCTGGACATGTCAAGGCCCCGTGAAGGGCAGAGAAGAAAATAACTAGCGGCGCGGGTGAAGTAATGCCCGAAACTTCGGCATATATCAATGCTCGTCGGCGGAAGGACGGCAGGGGATTTTGCCATCTTTTGATGTGTCAGCTGTCCTTCGACACCGAAGCGAAGTACAGGACCGCTTGCGCGTGGGTCAGTGACGCGTCCAGTCGCTCCGCGTTCCAGGTGAACGAACTGTAGCCCGAGGTGAACCTCATCAGGATGCCGCCCAGCCCTCTCGGTCGGGACCGCCAGTCGATGCGCTTGGGCTTGTCCCACATCCAGGTGGAGGGGCCGCCGCCGTCGTGAAGGAGTCCCATCACGACAAACAGGGGCCACAGCGGCAATGCGGCCCAGTACGTGAACCATCCGCGCAAGGTGCCCTTGTAACCAGCGACGGCCTGGGTTCCCGTCGGAGTGTGCATCCGCCACGCCTGGCGAATCCCGCTCGGCGAGCGCCCGTGGACGATACGCCCCGCGTAGTCACCGGCAGGTCCGTGGACGGTGTGTTCCCGCTCCTTCTGCTGCCCGGTGCCACCGGCCGCCCGGCTGATCGTGCAGATCGTCCGGGGAGGCCCGGAGGAAGACCCGGGAGGCGAGGTGAGAAGAAACAGCGGCGCCGTGACTGCTTCCCCCTCGGAGCGGTGAACGTGCGCCAGAACCTCTCCGTCGATGAACTCCCCGGAGAACAGGGTGCCCCAAGCCTGGTATCCGGGCGGCGCGGCGAATTGCCGGCAATCCTGCGCCCGCGAGATATTGAAGACGGTCCTGGACACGGTGCCACCTCGTCATGGTCGCTCAGTCGAAAGGGCTGCGGACGGCATTGTGCCCGGTCCAGGGAGGGGGTGGCTGCGGAGGGCGGTCTGTGCTGAATGCGTCCCGTGATGCGTCCTGACGTGTGGTCGGTCGGTCCAGGGAAGCCGGAATCGGTCGGTGCCCACGGGGTGTCGAGAGGGTGGTGCACGGGTATGACGTGCAGGTGAGATGGGGTGTGCTGCGGGGTGGGTGGGGCATTGCAGCGACGCAGTCGCAAAGTGCGGTCATGTTTGGTGCGAAATCGGGCAAATCATGACTTCTGATCTTGCGGTTCCCCCTCCCGAGCCCCTATTTTTTACACTCTTTGCGTTGCCAGCGCGCGCGGGCCGGACCGCCTCACGGCGCCGGCCACGTCGTCCGCGCGGCGGCGGTGCGGAGTAACGGGGAAGGACTTCGATGGGCGAGCAGTACCGGGTCGATCTGCACGAGCTGGACAGCGTCGTGCGCAAGCTCAAGAGCTTGCAGGGCGATATGGACGAGCCGAGCCAGAAGGTCAAATACAGCACGAGCATCCCGAAGTCGGCGTTCGGGGTCAACTTCGGAGAGGCTGAGCGCCTGGGCGTGGCGCACGACAAGATGCAGAACTACATGTCGCAGGTCGTCGATGCCCTCCAGGACCTCATCAAGGACTTCGGGGAGAAGGCGGAGCGCAGCCGCGGCGCGTACGAGGACCGCGAGCAGGAGACCCGCTCGACGATGTCCGGCTGAGGTCCCGGCGGCAGGTGTGAATCAGGAGAACGACGACCAAGGGGGACGGTCATGGCCGGCGGGCCGATGGACGCCGAGGGTAACAAGGCGTACGCCAAGCAGATCGACGAAAAGCACCGAAAAGAGAACCTCAAGCAGTTCGAGAACTACAAGCCCCTCAAGAAATCGGACTCGGACTTCCATCACCACGGGATCGACGCGCTGCGCGCGATGATCGAGAACGCCGCCCCGGACGCGCTGGAGACCTCCGGTGACCACTGGCGGGCGTCCGCCGACCGGCTGGGCGGCCAGGACGGCTACGGCGGCATCCGCAAGGCGTTCATGGACGCCGTCGATCACGCCTCGGCCCACTGGCAGGGCAAGGCCGCCGACGCGTTCCGGCGTGAGGCGGCAGAGGTTCTCAAGAAGATCGACCGTACCTACGGGCACGCCCGTAACGTCGAGTCGATGCTGATCGGCACACGGTCCTCCGGTCCGGAGTCCGGTGTCGCGCACAACCTGCGCAAGGCCAAGAAGACCATGGCCGGGATCAAGGACCCGGGCAAGGTCGAGAGTGCTTTCAACTCCTCGGGCGACGACTCCCAGTTCCACAAGGACATGGCGAACCCGAAGATGGACGCCAAGATGGCGCTGGAGGCCAACCGCGACAAGCTCTCCCTGAGCAAGGAGCGTCAGGTCGAGGCGGTCATCGTCATGGAAGAGCTGGCCAACCACTACCGGCTGCAGGAGGGGAAGGTCGTCGACCCGCCCAAGGGCGATCCGCCGGGCAAGGGCAACTGGCCGTCCGAGCCGGGTGTTTACCCGCAGGCCCCGCCCGTCAACATGCCGCTCGTCGGTGGTACCCGGCCCAAGCCCACCTCCGTCACTCCGCACGGATCGAACGGGGGCAGCGGCTACAACGGCCTCGGCGACGGTGTGAACATCCAGCCGTCCAACGGGCCGGTACGGACCGGCCTGGACAGCCTTCAGGGCGGCACGGTCACCCCGGTGGGCCCCGGAATCACTGGAGGCGGAGTCACCCCGCCTGCCGGCGGATCGGGCGGTGGCTCGGGCGGAGGCGGCTCGACGGGTGGCTTCATCGCTCCGCTGCCGTACGGCAAAACGGGTGGCACCGCTGGCGGGGGCTCGCGTTCGGTCTCCGGCGGTCGTGGTGGTGTCCTGGGCGGCAGCCGGTCCGGCGGCGCGGGCGCCGGACGAACCGGCATTCCCGGCGGCATCGGCGGCGGCGCTGGCGCCGTGGGGAGCGGCGCGGTACGCGGCGCGGTGGGCCGTGGTGGTGGCCAGGCCCGTAAGCCTGGGGGAGTCGTCGGCGCCCCGGGTACCCCGGGAGCGGGAGCCAAGCAGGGCGGCGCCGGGCTGCACCGCAGCGCCGGCGGAAGCCAGGCGATGGGCGGCGCGGCGGCGAACGGCCGACCCAAGGACAAGGAGAAGACTAAGAAGGAGCGCCCCGACTACCTTGTCGAGGACGAGGAGACGTGGACGCCGCAGCGCAACGTATCCCCTCGCGTGATCGAGTAGGGATGTACGTGCCGTCGGCTTCGGCTGTATGAAGTGGTACGAAGAAGTGCCCCGCGCGCGCAGTGCGGGGCACTTCTGCAAACCGGGACGCCTGCCTGAAGGGGTGTCCCGCGCAGTGGCCACCGCCCGGCCCTGTCCGCCCGAACGGAAGCAGTGAGGATCAGAGCATGAAGGTCACCCGAACTCTGCGCGCGGCCGCCGGTGCCGCGCTGGCCGGAGCGTTGCTCCTCACCGCGACGGGTACGGCTTCGGCGGACCAGACGCGGAGTGCGATGTGGCCGTTCCCGGCGTTCGACGTGCAGAGTGTCTGGAAGGAGGCGACCGGCAAGGGCATCACCGTCGCTGTCATCGACTCAGGCTTCCGCACGACTCATCAGGACCTGACCGGAGCCTTCCTGCCCGGCAAGGACTTTCCCAATCCCTCTGTGGGCAAGCCGGAGACTGCACCACCCGGTATGGACATCCGTGACCACGGCACCGGCATGGCGGGGCTCATCGCGGGGCGTGGCCACGGTCCGGGAGGCAGCCAGGGCGTCAAGGGACTCGCTCCCGATGCGAAGATCCTGCCGCTGACCGCCGACAGCAACACCCCGGACGCGACCCGGTACGCGGTGGATCACGGCGCCGATGTGATCAACATGTCGTTCGTCGCGGACCCCGGCACTCCAGACATGTGTGCGTCTGTCCACTACGCGGTGGAGAAGGGCGTCGTCGTTCTCGCCGGTGTCGGCAATGATGCTCTGCCGGATGAACGCATCCCGGCCGCCTGCCCCGGGGCCATCGGTGTCGGAGCCGTGGACGAGTTTGGCAAGGTCTGGGAAGGCGGGAACTACAACAAGTCCGTCGATGTCCTGGCGCCCGGTGTGAAACTGCCGTTCCCGGGGGGCCGGAGTGACACGAGCTACCTCACTTCCGACGGCACCTCGATGGCCACCGCCTACGCCTCCGCCACCGCAGCCCTGCTGCTGGAAAAGTACCCCGACCTCACCCCCGGCCAGATCGCCAACCGCATGGTGAAAACGGCAGGGCTCGCCAAGTCGGTGAAGGCGAAGCATCTCAAGCTGCCCGACGAGCACTACGGTTACGGCTACATCCAGCCTCTCCCGGCACTCACCCGTGACATCCCCGCCGGACCCGCCGAAGGTCCGCTGCCCATGCCGCAGGGCAAGGCGTCGAAGGACCCCGTGGTCGCGGGTGCCGAGAAGGGGCAGGACCCCAACCCGCCGATCGGCGGGAAGAAGATGATGATGTACGGCGGCATGGCGGTGGGCGGGCTCCTGCTGATCGGGCTCGTCGTGATGGTCATCGTCCTGGTACGCCGCCGCAACAAGTCCGGCCCGCAGGCCTGGCACTGACGCGCCGGCGCCCGCCGGGACCTGCCGGTAATTCGGGCGACGCCCTCCCGTCCCGGCTGTTAGTTTCCCCAGTCATGGACCCGTTGGGTGAAAAAGAGATACGTGCCTCCTTCGTCAATTGTTCGAAGGGGGAGGCGAGTCGGATCAATCTGCCTGCGGGGCTTTCCGGGGTGGCGTGGGGGGATTTGGACTTTCTGGGGTGGCGGGACCCCGGGGCGCCGGACCGGTGTTATCTGGTGGCGCCCCGGGGGAACGGCATCGTCGGGGTGACGTTGCGGGTGCCGCAGGGGGTGCGGCGGAGTTTCACCAAGACGACCGTGTGTTCGCTGTGTGTGACCGGGCATCCGGGGTCCGGGGTGAGCCTGCTCGCCGCGCGCAAGGCCGGGGCTCTGGGGCGGCAGGGGAATACCGTCGGGACGTATGTCTGTGCCGATCTGGCGTGCTCGCTCTACGTGCGGGGGAAGAAGAAGTCCGAGCTCGCCGGGCGGCATGAGGAGACGTTGCCGGTGGAGGACCGTATCGCCCGGATGGTGACGAACCTCGACGCGTTTCTGGAGAAGGTTTTCGAGGGGGAGTGAGAGCACGGGGGAGCGCGCCGTAGGGGTGGTGGAAGCGGGCCGGTGGGAGGGCTTTCGGCTTGGTGCCGGCCCGGTGACCAAGGCGTGGTTCGGGGTCAGGGGTGGTGGAAGAGGATCTCCGGGGTGGCGGGGGCCGGGCCGTCCAGCAGGGGGTGCGGGATGCCGCGGAGGTGCCGGTCGAAGAAGGCGCTCACGTAGGTGCGGGTGAGATCGCTGCCACGCGGGCCGGGGACCGTCCCCTGCGGGGTGGGGAGGCCCGCCTGCTGGGCGAGGGCCGGGATGTCGGTGAAGGTGAGGTGGGTGGCGCCGGTCACGGTCAGCCAGCGCTTCCAGCCGTTCAGGCGGGGCCACGACGTGTCCCAGGTCTTGTCCGTGCCGGAGTGGCCCGTCTCCTGGCCGCCGAACAGCAGGAAGGGGCGCCCGTTCAGGCCTTGCTCGGGGAGGGGGTCCGACATGCTGCCGTCCAGGTTCACCCCGGCGCGTATCCGGGAGTCGCCCGCCATGGCGGTGCCCGCTGTGGCGCCGCCGATGGAGTGGCCTGCCATGCCGACGCGCTTCGGGTCGATGAGGCTGCTGTATTTCCAGGCCGGATGGTGGCCGGGCAGGATGCGGTCGAGGAGGAAGCCGACGTCCTTGGCGCGGTTGCGGGCGACGGTGGCCATGAATGCCTCCACCGCGTCCGGCGACGCCTTCGGGTCCAGCTTCTCGCAGGCGACGCAGCGCAGGACGCGTCCGCCGGGGAAGGACGCGTCGGCCTCGTAGGCGTGGTCGACGAGCGCCACGACGTAGCCGCGGCTGGTCAGGTCCTCGGCGAGCACGCTGAGCGTGGCGCGGTTCAGGCCGAAGCCGGGGGAGAGCACGACCAGGGGGTGCTTGCCGCCCGCCTTGCCGCGCACCGGGAGTGCGCCGCCGTGCGCGGGGAGTGCGCCGGTGTGCGTGTTGGTGCGGGTGCCGCTGAACACCTCGGGCGGGAGCTGCCCGGCTTCGGGCGGGAGCTGCCCGGTCTGCCGCTGGCGGTCCAGGAAGGTCGCGGCCTCCGCCGTGGTCATGTACGGGGCGGGGCGGCCGGTGCCGGTACGGGCCGGGTAGTAGAGGGACACCATCAGCTCGCGCCCGTGGGAGGACGGCTCCCAGGGGTCCTTACGGCGGGGGTCGACGAGGTGGAGGCTGTCCCGCCCGACCGCGTACGGGCCGGTGGGGCGGGGGAGAGCCAGAGGAGACGGAGCCGTAGCCGTAGCCGGAGGCAGAGACGGCTGGGGGCTCGGAGCGCCCTGGAGGGCGGTGGGCGTGGCGGATGCGGCGGGTGCGGTGGGCGTGGCGTTCGCGGTCTTCGCGGCCCACGCCGACTTCGCAGCCCGCGCCGCCTTCGTGGTGGTGGCCGGGGCGTCGGAGCCGGCCACCGAGGCGCTGCCCGCCGAGGCGAGCGGCAGGGGCAGGGCGAGTGCGAGCAGCGCGGCTAAGGCGCCGCGTCGTATGCGGATCATGGTCTTACCGTACGGGGGGACGGGCTGCGCGCAGGGACAGGCCGTACAGGGCTGAGGTGAGGCCGGGAGGGAGCCGGGGCGAGGTGGTCGTGCGCGGCGGGCGGGCGCCGGGGCGGGTCAGTCGCGTGCGGCGGGCGGGGGTTTCGCGGCCGTGCGGGCGGCCGGGCGGGCTGCCGTGCCCGCTGCTGCCGGGAGGACGAACTCGCTCAGGACGTCGGTGACTTCGCGTACCAGCGGTCGCAGTACCCGGAAGCGGGAGGCGGCGACCGCTCGCGCGACCAGGGGGGAGGTCCGTTCGACCAGGCGGCGGCTGCGTTCGCAGTTCTCCGAGCGGTCGTGGACCCAGTACAGGACCAGGCCCATCTGCTGGAGCCACAGCAACTGCGGCAGCTGGTCCGCCAGTTCGGGGTCGATCTTGGTGTCCGCGCCGGCCAGTACCTGCCGGTGCAGGGCGATGGCGGCCTCGCGGGGGCCTTCGGAGGCGTCCGAGAAGGGGCTGAGCGGGCTGTCCGGGTCGGCGGCGTTCTTGAAGAACTGGGCGGCGAAGCGGTGGTACGGGGCGGCGATGTCGAGCCAGGTGAGCAGTACGCCGCGCAGCCGTCCCGCGAGGTCCCGCTCGGTCGCCAGGACGTCGGCGACGGCGGACGCGTGCTCGGTGGCGATGCGGTCGTAGAAGCCCTGGATCAGGTGCTCCTTCGAGGCGAAGTAGTAGTACGCGTTGCCGACCGAGACGCCGGCCTCCTGGGCGATGGCCCGCATGGTGGTCTTGTCGTAGCCGCGCTCCTGGAAGAGGCGCAGGGCGGTTTCGAGGATGAGGGTGCGGGTGCGGGAGCCGTGGGAGGTCCGTTCGCGGGCGGGCTCCGCCGGGCGGGCCGTCGCCGGGCTCCGGTCCGCGCCGCCGCCGGCCGCGCGGTTGCGGGCTGCCGCCTCGCCGTCGCCCGCGCCGCTGTCGCCCGCGCCGCCCGTCCCGCCTGCCGCCTCGCTGTCGCCCGCGCCTCTGTCGCCCGTCCCACCTGCCGCCTCGCCGTCGGCCGCCCCGCCGTCGGCCGCGCGGCCGTCGCCCGCCTCGCCGCCCGCCACGCCCTGTGCCTCGCCGCCCGCCATGCCCCGCGTCCCGTCCGTATCCGCCCTAGCCGTTTCGTCCACGTCACCGACCCTAATGCGGCCGGTTCCCGCATCCGGGCCACCCCCACCGCCCGCCGGGCAGGCACCCGAGCCCGCCCCGCTTCCCGCCCCACCGGGACCCCGCCCCCACCGTCCCCCCCCCCGCGGCCCCCGGCCCCCGGCCCCACCGAACCCCGACCGCCCCACCCCCGCTCCCCCTACAACCCCCGCTCCCCCAAGAACTTCAGGATCATCCCCTCCCACTCCTCCTCCCGCTCCGCCATCGGCACATGTCCGGTCGCGATCTCCGCGTACTCGGCGCCGGGTATGTGCTCGGCCAGGTAGCGCGAGTGGGAGGGGTGGATCAGCTGGTCCTCGGTGGTGGCGATGACCAGCGTCGGTACGGTGATGCCGGCCAGGTCGCCGGTGGTGTCCACCTCCTTCACCAGCGCGGCCTGTTCCGCCGAACCGGCCGGCGGGCCGTCCGGGTCGGCGTCGAGCGCGGCGGCCAGTTCGGCGGGCGGCAGGGTGTTCAGGGCCTGCGGGGAGAGGCCGCTGAGGGCGCGGGCCTGGGCGAAGCCCGCGTAGTCGCCGCGCTCCAGCAGGCGCAGCCACAGGTCGATCCAGATGTCCGTCCGGTGGTCGGGCCGGGCGAGCCCGGCGGTCAGGACGAGGCCGCGTACGCGCTCGGGGTGGCGTGCGGCAGCCCGTACGGACACTGCCGTGCCGAGGGAGAAGCCGATCAGCGTGAACGTCTCGACGCCCGCCGTGACGGCCTCGGCGACGACGGCGTCGGCCAGGGCGTCGAGCGCCAGCGGGCCGTCCGCGCGCGGGGTGCGGCCGGAGCCGGGGTAGTCGGGCGCGACGACGGTGTGGCCCGTGGCCGCGAGTGCGGGGATCAGCGCGCCGTAGTTGTCGGCGATGGTGCCGGTCGCGCCGTGCGCGAGCAGGATGCCGGGGGCGGCGCCGGTGGCGGGGACGGTGCCGGGCTCGGCGGGGGTGACGGTGGTGGACAGGGCGGGAAGACGCGGTCCGGCCGCGGGAATCTTCGTCATGGGCAACAGGTTGACGCT
This sequence comes from Streptomyces sp. NPDC059788, assembly GCF_042732265.1. Taxonomy (NCBI): domain Bacteria; kingdom Bacillati; phylum Actinomycetota; class Actinomycetes; order Kitasatosporales; family Streptomycetaceae; genus Streptomyces; species Streptomyces sp. NPDC059788. The sequence goes on from NZ_JBHWHY010000032.1 coordinate 49,680, forward strand.
TGACACCGGTGTGAAGGTCAAATCGGCGGTGCGCGGGTCCGGTCGCCCTGGGGAGGCAGACGATGGCATGTTCGGTGGGGGATTTCGGGGCCGATGCGGACGCGGGAGGCTCCCTGCGGATCGGTGAGCTGGCCGAGCGGACCGGAGTCAGCGCCCGCTCGCTGCGCTACTACGAGCAGCAGGGCCTGCTGCGCGCGGACCGGGACGCCAACGGCTACCGCCGCTACGGCCCCGGCGCGCTGGACACCGTCGGGCGCATCCGCGAGCTGCTCGCCATCGGCCTGAGCACCGACACCATCCGCGACCTGCTGCCGTGCGCGCAGGGCGGCCCCGGGCTGGTCTTCTGCGACTTCTCCTGCGGCGTGGTGGAGCGGCAGATGGCGCAGCTGGACGCGGAGATCGCCGAACTGGCCCGTAAACGCGCGGCGTTGGCGACGTTCACCCATGTCATGCGTCAACGCCGGGACCAGGACCGGGCGTTGGCGGAGATGGCGCTGCGCTCCGCCTGATCCGGGCCTGCGGGCCCACCGCCGTGACCGGCAAAGATGTTCTCTCATTCGTTTTTCATTGAACGAAGTTGGGGTCAATGGCGTGTACGGGTTGCGAAAAGCGGCCCGCGGGTCGGATCCTCGGGTGCACCGCTGTTCGGGGGAACAGCGGTGTGCTCACGGCATCGGGGGATCCAAGTGTTACGTGTCCATTTCACGGCGAGGGATCTGCACCGTACGCGGATCGCCGAGGGGGCCGACCCCCTGTGGGAGACCGTGCTGAGCCTGCACCGCCTGCGGGAGAGCCGTACCGAACCGGCCCTGGCCGCCTGGCGGCAGCACGCCGCGCGGCACGGCACCGGCCCGCTGCGGATGCTGCTGCCGCTCGTCCCGCCGCGCGGCTACTTCCCGGACTTCCTCACGCCGGCCGCCGGTTCGGCCGGTGTGGAGCCGGGCCTCGAAGCCGTGATGACGACGCCGCGGCGCCGGCTGCGCGCCGAGATCGGCCTGCTGGCCGGGCAGGCGCACCGCACGGGGCACGGTCAGCACGCCGCCCCGCCCTCCTGGATGCGCTCCCTCGCGGACGGCGAACCGGCCGCCCTGCGCACCCTCGCCCGCAGCCTGCGCACGTACCACCACACCGCCCTCGGACCCGGCTGGCCGCTCATCGGGCAGCGCGTCGAGGCCGACCGCACGCTGCGGCTGCACGCGCTGCGCCAGGACGGCGCCGAGGCCATGCTGCGGACCCTCGGCCCGGCGATGCGCTGGCGGCGCCCCGTCCTGGAGGTGGCCTACCCGCGCGACGGCGACCTGCGCCTGGAGGGGCGCGGCCTGCTGCTCGTGCCGTCGTACTTCTGCGCCCACCCGGTCACCTTCGTCGACACCGAGCTGCCGCCGGTCCTCGTCTACCCCGCCGCGCCGCCCGCCGAGGCCGCGCCGGAAAGGGCGGCGGACACCGGGCGGGCCGGGCGGCGTGCCGGGGCCGGACATGCCGAAGGGCTCCGCCTCCGTACGTACGGAAGCGGAGCCCTTCGCGGCTTCCAGACCAGGTTCGGGTCGCTGACCGGAACCAGGTTCTGAGACGCGGCGCCGCCCACGCGGCGTCGCCCACGCGGTCGCGCCGCGGGATCAGCAGCGCCCCGGGATCAGAAGCGACGCGTGATCAGCGCGCGCTTGACCTCCTGGATCGCCTTGGTGACCTCGATACCGCGCGGGCAGGCGTCCGTGCAGTTGAAGGTCGTACGGCAGCGCCAGACGCCGTCCTTGTCGTTGAGGATTTCGAGCCGCTGCTCGCCGCCCTCGTCCCGGCTGTCGAAGATGAAGCGGTGCGCGTTGACGATCGCCGCCGGGCCGAAGTACTGGCCGTCGTTCCAGAACACCGGGCACGAGGACGTGCACGCGGCGCACAGGATGCACTTGGTGGTGTCGTCGAAGCGCTCGCGGTCCTCGGCGGTCTGCAGGCGCTCACGCGTCGGCTCGTTGCCGTTGGTGATCAGGAACGGCATCACGTCCCGGTACGCCTGGAAGAACGGCTCCATGTCCACCACGAGGTCCTTGAGGACCGTCAGGCCCTTGATGGCCTCGACCGTGATGGGCTTCTCCGGGTTGATGTCCTTGAGCAGCGTCTTGCACGCCAGGCGGTTCTTGCCGTTGATCCGCATGGCGTCGGAGCCGCAGATGCCGTGCGCGCAGGAACGGCGGAAGGTCAGCGTGCCGTCCTGCTCCCACTTGACCTTGTGGAGGGCGTCCAGGACGCGCTCCTTCGGGTCCATCTCCAGCTGGAAGTCCTGCCAGCTCGCGTCCTCGGAGACCTCCGGGTTGAACCGGCGGACCCTCAGCGTGATGGTGATGGTGTGCGAGGCGCCGTCCTCGGCCGCGTCCAGGGCCTTGGAGTGCTTTTCGAGGGTGGAGGTGCTCATCAGTACTTACGCTCCATCGGCTGGTAGCGGGTCTGGACGACCGGCTTGTAGTCGAGGCGGATCGACTCGGCGCCGTCTGCCGCCACCTCGCGGTACGCCATGGTGTGCCGCATGAAGTTGACGTCGTCGCGGTTGGGGTAGTCCTCGCGGTAGTGACCGCCGCGGGACTCCTTGCGGGCCAGCGCGGACACGGCCATCACCTCGGCCAGGTCGAGCAGGTTGCCCAGCTCCACGGCCTCCAGCAGGTCGGTGTTGAACCGCTTGCCCTTGTCCTGGATGGACACGTTCAGGTAGCGCTCGCGCAGCTCGCCGATCTTCTCGACCGCGGTCTTGATCGTCTGCTCGGTGCGGAAGACCATGACGTTGGCGTCCATGGTCTCCTGGAGCTCCTTGCGGATCTCGGTGACCCGCTCGTTGCCCGAGGCGGAGCGCAGCCGCTCGACCTGGTCCTCGACCAGCTTGGCCGGGTCCTCCGGCAGCTCGACGAAGTCCGCGCCGACCGCGTACTCCGCCGCGGCGATGCCGGCCCGGCGGCCGAAGACGTTGATGTCCAGCAGCGAGTTGGTGCCCAGGCGGTTGGCGCCGTGCACGGACACGCAGGCGACCTCGCCGGCGGCGTACAGGCCCGGCACGACGGTGGAGTTGTCGGCCAGCACCTCGCCCTCGACGTTGGTCGGGATGCCGCCCATCGCGTAGTGCGCGGTCGGCTGGATCGGGATCGGGTCCGTGTAGGGCTCGATACCGAGGTAGGTCCGCGCGAACTCGGTGATGTCCGGCAGCTTGGCGTCCAGCTGCTCCGGCGGCAGGTGGGTCAGGTCCAGGTAGACGTGGTCGCCCTCGGGACCGCAGCCGCGGCCCTCGCGGATCTCGGTGTAGATCGAGCGCGAGACGACGTCACGCGAGGCGAGGTCCTTCATGACGGGCGCGTACTTCTCCATGAAGCGCTCGCCGTCCTTGTTGCGGAGGATGCCGCCCTCACCTCGGGCGCCCTCCGTCAGCAGGATGCCCATCCGCCAGATGCCGGTCGGGTGGAACTGGAAGAACTCCATGTCCTCCAGCGGCAGCCCGCGCCGGTACGCGGCGGCCTGGCCGTCACCGGTCAGGGTGTGCGCGTTGGAGGTCACCTTGAAGAACTTGCCGGTGCCGCCGGAGGCGAAGATCACGGCCTTCGCCTGGAAGACGTGGATCTCGCCGGTCGCCAGCTCGTACGCGACGACGCCGGCCGACTTCTTCACCCCGTCGACGTCCTGGAGCAGCAGGTCCAGGACGTAGAACTCGTTGAAGAACTCGACGCCCTCCTTGACGCAGTTCTGGTACAGCGTCTGGAGGATCATGTGGCCGGTGCGGTCCGAGGCGTAGCAGGACCGGCGGACCGGGGCCTCACCGTGGTTACGGGAGTGGCCGCCGAAGCGGCGCTGGTCGATGGTGCCGTTCGGCGTGCGGTTGAACGGCAGGCCCATCCGCTCCAGGTCCAGGACCGAGTCGATGGCCTCCTTCGCCAGGATCTCGGCGGCGTCCTGGTCGACCAGGTAGTCGCCGCCCTTGATCGTGTCGAAGGTGTGCCACTCCCAGTTGTCCTCCTCGACGTTGGCGAGGGCGGCGGCCATGCCGCCCTGCGCCGCGCCGGTGTGGGAGCGGGTGGGGTACAGCTTCGTCAGGACCGCGGTGCGGCTGCGCTTGGTCGACTCGATGGCCGCGCGCATGCCCGCGCCACCGGCGCCGACGATGACCGTGTCGTACTTGTGGATCTTCATGAGTCGGTTACCTCAGCCCCGGGGCCTAGCGGATGTTCGGGTCGAAGGTGAAGATCACCAGCGTGCCCAGAAGGACGGTGAACACCGTGGCGGTGTACAGGAGCATCTTCAGCCAGAAGCGGGTGTTGTCCCGCTGCGCGTAGTCGTTGATGACCGTGCGCAGGCCGTTCGCGCCGTGCAGCATCGCCAGCCACAGCATCACCAGGTCCCAGACCTGCCAGAACGGCGAGGCCCAGCGGCCCGCCACGAAGGCGAAGCCGATCTTGGATACGCCGCCGTCCAGCACGAGCTGGAGCAGCAGGTGGCCGAGGACCAGGACGACCAGCACGATGCCGGACAGGCGCATGAAGAGCCAGCCGTACATCTCGAAGTTCGTACGGGTCGTCTTGGGCGTCTTCTTCGTACGCTTGCGGGGCGGCTCGATCACGGGAGCCGGGTTGTCCACGTCGTACAGGGACACGGAGTCGTTCACAGCAGGAGTCGTTTCAGCAGACATCGCGCGTCATCAGCTCCCGAACAGCGTGCGCAGCGTGTGCTGCAGCACGGGATAGAAAGCGCCGGCCATCAGGACGGCCCACACACCGACAACGGTCCACAGCAGCTGCTTCTGGTACTTCGGTCCCTTGGACCAGAAGTCGACGGCGATCACACGGAGGCCGTTGAGCGCGTGGAAGAGGATGGCGGCGACGAGGCCGTACTCCATCACGTTGACGAGTGGCGTCTTGTACGTGGCAACGACGTCGTCATAGGCCTCGGGGGAGACGCGGACGAGTGCGGTGTCGAGGACGTGCACGAACAGGAAGAAGAAAATGAGGACGCCGGTGACTCGGTGAGCCACCCAGGACCACATGCCTTCCCGGCCGCGGTACAGCGTTCCAGCCGGCACGGAAAAACCCTCCGGGAGCGGGGATCGGGGCCTGCCGGCTTCTCTGTCGGTCTGGCCCGGCCGGGTACGGTCCACCGGCCCCGGCCATCGTAGCGACGGACTGTCGGTTCCTCCCGCCGGGGTCCTCAGGTGTGATCAAACAGGCACGTACGGGCTACCTTCCGGGGCGGACCAGCCCTGTACGCCGGGCGGGGGAACGGGGTAGGGGCGGGCCGGGCGGCCCGGGTCCTCAGGCCCGGGAGGCCGCGAGCCGGGCGAGGCGCCCGCGGGCGATCCGGCGCAGCTCGTCCGCGGCGATGGCCCGCTCCTCCTCGGGCTCGTTGCCGAGCCGGTCGTGGATCGCGGTGAGCACCACGTTCAACTGTTCGCAGTCGCGAAAATCGTCCAGGCAGATGACGAAGGCGTGCCGGAACCGGCGCTCGTACTCGGCGTGCGCGGCGCGCAGGGCGGTGTGCGCCGCGAGCGTGCCCGGTCCGCGCGCCCCGACGAGCGGCCGCGGCGAGACGGTCTCCCCGGCCAGCGCCTCGTCCAGGTCGTCCGGGGTCAGGTCGTAGCTCGCCTCGTCGGCGGCGGCCAGCAGGGACTCCAGGTCGGGATACGGGCGGTGCGCGACCAGGCGGCGGGCCCAGCGCCGGCTGTCGCAGCAGACCAGCAGGGTGGCCTCGGCGTCGCCGGGCGCGGCGTCGTTCAGCCGGGCCAGGGCGGCCGCATGGACCGCGGGGGCGCTGCCGGGAGGCGGTGGCGGCGGCGGCCGGAGCTTCTGGGAGGGTGTGGCGGGCCGGGGAGTGCGCAGCGTTGTCGGCGGGGCGGCCGGGATATCGCTGGGCTGCATGGGCTCCTCGGGGCAACGCTGGATCAGGGTGGGCGCAGTACGCGGCCGCGGCGGATGCGCGGGGGCCGTGGGCGCCGGGAGGGGTGAACGGGTGAGACGCCACCGTAACGACGAGTGTCGACCACTGTCCGGCGGATGTACGAATTTCACCCGTTTGAGAGAGCTTTCGCGCGCGTAGTAGACGTAAACGTCTGTCACCTGGCAATACCTTCGCCCCGGAAAGGGAGGTTTTGCGTATATGAGGACCGGAAAACTGACCGCGACGATCGGCCTGGGGGTGACGGCCGCCCTCACAGCGCTGACCGTCGCGGGCTGCTCGGACGGCGGCACCCCGCCCAAGGGGGACGGCGGCAGTCCCTCCGCCGCGCCCACCCCCACCTGGGACCCCGTACAGGGCCCGCCGCGCACCGTGCCCGCCGTGCAGAAGTTCGGCGCGGCCGACGGGCGCGGCTGGCGGCCCGCCAAGCAGGCCCGCGTCGTGGTGCCCGCGGGCGAGAAGAGCCCGGTCGCCGACGAGGCCCGGCGCTTCGCCCGGGAGCTGGGCGGCCTGCGCACGGTCTGGGGCAAGCAGCCCGTCCGGCCGGGCGACGTCGAGCTGCGGCTGTCCGGCGGCGAGGACGCCACCCGGCGCGAGGACAACGCGCCCGTGTACGACACCGCCGAGGAGGCCTACACCCTCACCGCCCGCGGCACCCGCCTGACCCTCACCGCCCCCACCGACGCCGGGATCTTCAACGGCACCCGCACCGTCCTGCAATCCGTACGGGCCTCCGGCGGCGTCCCCGAAGGGACCGTCGAGGACCGCCCCGACCGGGCGCAGCGCGGCTTCATGCTGGACATCGCGCGCAAGCACTTCGACGTGAAGTGGATCGAGGACCGCATCCGCGACCTGGCAGGCCTCAAGCTCAACCAGCTCCAGCTGCACTTCTCCGACGACCAGGCCTTCCGCATCGAGAGCGAGCAGCACCCCGAGATCGTCTCCGAGGACCACCTGACCAAGGACCAGGTGCGCCACCTCGTCGACCTTGCCCGGGGCCTGCACATCACCGTCATCCCGGAGATCGACTCGCCCGGCCACTTGGGCGCCGTGCTGAAAGCTCACCCGGACCTCCAGCTGCGCTCCGCCGACGGCCGGACCCAGCGCGGCGCGATGGACATCTCCAAGCCCGGCGCCGCCGAGATCGTGGACGACCTGCTGCGCGAGTACGCCCCGCTGTTTCCCGGCAAGCACTGGCACCTGGGCGGCGACGAATACCGCGCGCTGGCCGACCGGAACCCCGCCGGGAACTACCCGCAGCTGGCCCGTGCCGCCCGGGACAAGTACGGGGACGGCGCCACCATCGAGGACCTGGCCACCGGCTGGCTCAACGACCGGGACAAGACCGTGCGCGCGGCCGGCGCCAAGCAGGTCGAGGCCTGGAACGACGGCTACTTCCCCGGCACGGACGTCGCCCCGGACCCCGGCCGCACCGTCGCCTACTGGACGGGCAAGGAGATCGGCGCCCGTGAGCCGGACGAGTACCTGCGCGAGAACCGAAAGGTGATCAACCTCAACGACGAGTACCTGTACTACGTCCTCGGCGAGCCCAACAACATGCCGTACCCGACCGGCGAGCGGATCTACAAACAGTGGACCCCGGGGGTGCTGCGCGGCACCAAGGCCGTGCCCTCGTCGCGGTCCGGGCCCGACCGGGTGCTCGGGGCGCGCTTCGCGGTGTGGTGCGACCTGGCGGACGAACAGACGCAGCGGCAGGTGGCGGACGGCATCAGGATGCCGCTGCGCGCGCTGGCGCAGAAGGTCTGGGACCGCCGCGATCCGGCCCTGTCCTGGGAGGACTTCAAGAAACTGGCCAACCAGGTCTGAGCGGCCAGGGCCGGACGCGGCGAGAAGGGGACGACCGGGGCCGCCACCCCCCACAGGAGAGGCCCCGGCCGTCGTTCCAGGAGAGCCCGTTACGGGCCCCTGTTCCTTACAGCGCCACACGCCGCGAAAGCGTCACACGGGGGGTGGGGCCCGCGGCGCGGCGCGCACCGTGGACCCGGCGCCCGGTCTGCCGCGGGCGCGCTCTGGACGCGGGGTGCGCACGGGCCGTAGCGTGCGGGTCCGCGCCGCCCGGCGCGGTGGCCGCGCGCCCGTCCCGGTCGGCGCGGAGGGGCAGGTCAGCAGGCGGCCCGGGTGCCCGGTGCGCGGGCGGCCGGGTTACCGTCAGCGGGGACACCCGGGTTACCAGGAGTACCCGCGGTGCCCGACAACAGCGAATCAGCGAGGACCGGGCGGCGGACTTTCCGCGTGCGACAGGATGGACCCGTGCGAGGGGACGACATTCAGCCGGACGACGGCCGGCTGACGGTCGCCGTACAGGCGGCGCAGGGCGGCGACGAGGCGGCGTTCCGTACCGTCTACCGCGCCGTACATCCCCGGCTTATCGGATATGTGCGGACCTTGGTGGGCGAAGCGGATGCCGAAGACGTGGCCTCCGAGGCATGGCTGCAGATCACCCGCGACCTGTCCCGCTTCAGCGGCGACGCCGACCGCTTCCGGGGCTGGGCCGCGCGGATAGCCCGCAACCGGGCCCTGGACCACATCCGGATGCGCGGCCGCCGCCCCGCGGTCGGCGGCGACGAGAGCGAACTGAACGACAGGCCGGGGATATCCGACACCGCCGACGAGGCCATGGAAGCCCTCGGCACCGGCCGCACCTTCCGCCTCATCTCCCGGCTCCCGCAGGACCAGGCCGAAGCCGTCGTGCTGCGCGTGGTCGTGGGCCTGGACGCGAAGAGCGCCGCCGGAGTGCTGGGCAAACGGCCCGGCGCGGTACGGACCGCCGCCCACCGGGGGCTGCGGCGACTGGCCGACCTGCTCGGCGCGGGCGGCGAGGACGGCGGCGACACCGGCCCCGGACAGGGCCCAGGACAGGGCTCGGGACAGGGCACCGGACAGGGCGGCAGCCGGGGCGGAACCGCGGCAGGGCCCGTGGGGGAGCCCGGGACAGGGCCCATGGGAGCAGTGCCCGCACAGGGCACCGGACGGGGCGACGGCGCGGCGGAATCGTACGTACCGGGTGTGACGGAAACGGCCGCACGAACGCAGAAGGACATGTGATGGCCGACGACCGGTACGACTGGCTCGACGAGGAGGCCGCGGAGCGACTGCTGCGCGGCGAACCGGCCGGTTCCCCGGACGGCGTCGGCGCCGCGGAACTCACCGCACTGCTGGACACCGCCGCCGCGGCAGGCCGCGGCACCTCAGGGGACGCGGCCCTCCCCGGCGAGGAAGCCGCCGTCGCCGCCTTCAGACAGGCGCGCGGCGACGCCCCGGCGCCCGCCGCGGCCCCGACGGCAACCGACGGCATGGCCGCCGTACGCACCCCACGCGGCGCCGGACCGGCCACCCGCCGCCTCGGACGGCCCCTGCGCCGCGGATTCATGGTGGCCCTCGCCGGCTGCGCGCTCGGCGGCGTCGCCGTCGCCGCCGGCGCGGGCGTCCTGCCGACCCCCTTCCGCGGCGGCACCGGCCCGGACCCGGCCACCAGCGTCTCCGCCGCCGAATCCCCCGGCCCGCTCGCCACCGACACCACCGGCACGGCCACCGACGGCGCCACCCGGATGCCGGACCCCACCCACGGCGCGGACCGGCCCGACCCGCTGATCACCGACAACGGAAGCGACGGCGGCAACAGCACACCGACCCCCGACCCCGGACGCGGCACCCCCGGCCCCGACGCGACCGGCGGCGGCACCACCGGCGACCGCGGCAACCGGCCCGACGACCCCAAGGGCAAGCCCGACGCCAAGGAGAAGCGCCGGCTCGGCGTCACGTTCTGCCGTACGTACGAATCCGGCAAGCGCTCCGTCCTGGACCAGGACACCCTGCGCCGCCTGGAGCGCGCCGCCGGCGGCCCGGAAAAGGTGCACGCGTTCTGCCGCCAGTACCTCTCCCACACCCAGGAAGGCGGGCGCTACGACGGCGACGGCCGGGGCGGCCACGGCGGCCACGGACAGGGCGGCCACGGAGCCGGCCACGGCGGCAAGGGCGGCAAGAACGACGACGAGGACGACGACAGCCACCGATACGCCCCGTCGGCCGGCCGCGCCGCCCCCTTCGCCCCCGACCCCGCCGGCACCGTCACCACCACCCCCGCCGCGCCCGACGAACTGCGCCTGCCCGGAGCGCCCCCCGTCGCGCCCGTGTGACGTTTTCCGGCCGCCCGGCGCAGTACGTAGTGAAGCCGACTGGTCATCGGCTTTCGCGCGAGCCGGGGTTCCCCCCGTACCAACGGCTCGTCGCACCCGGCGCGGGCGGGGCACGTTCCCCCGGCCCTGCCCGCGCTGCTTTTTGCGCCTAAGCCGGCGCCGCCCCTTTTTGCGCCTAAACCGGCGCCGCTCTCGCGGGAGTGGTTGCTGTGGGTGGGGGGTGCTCAATTGATGGTTGGGGTTACTGCGGGGGTGTGGGCGGGTGTGGGCGGGTGTGGGTGGGGCGGGGCGGGGCGGGAGTTGGGGCTCTACTTGTAGATGACTACCTTGTCGCCTGGTTTTACCTGTTGGAACAGGGTGGCCAGCTTGGTTCTGTCGCGGACGTTGACGCAGCCGTGGGAGGCGCCCCGGTAGCCGTGGGCGGCGAAGTCGGCGGAGTAGTGGACGGCCTGGCCGCCGCTGAAGAACATCGCGTACGGCATCGGCGTGCGGTAGATCGTCGAGATGTGGCGGCGGCTCTTGAACGTGATCCGGAACGTGCCCTCCCGCGTCGGCGTGTACTGCGCGCCGAAGCGGACGTCCATCGCCGAGCGGACCTTGCCGTCCACCATCCACGCGAGCGAGTTGCTCCGCTTGCTGATGCACAGGACGCGGCCCCGAAGGCAGCGGGGATCGGCCTTGGCCGCGGGCTTCCTGGCGGCCGGTTTGCGGGTGGGCGGATACAGCTGGGCGCGGGTCGGCGGGCGGGTGCGCGAGCGCAGCGCGGTCCAGGTCGTACGGTCGACGGTGCCCGTACGCCGCAGGCTCTGCCGACGCTGGAACGCCGAGACGGACGCGGCCGTCTGCCGCCCGTAGAAACCCGTGGGCTTACGGCGGAAGAGTGACAACTGAGCCAGACGGGCCTGTAGTTCGCGCACCCGCGGCCCCCGGGCGCCCCTCGCGAGGACGGGCTTCGCGGCCCGGCGCGGGGGCTTTTTGGCACTGGCCCGTTTGGGGGGCGCCTTGTCGGCCGTCTGCGCGGGGAACGCCTCCGCGCGCCCCGGCGTGGGGGGCTGCGGATTCGAGGCCGACGGCGACAGCCCGCCGTTCGGGGAGATCGTCACGGTCTTGCAGCCGGTCGCCACGGCCAGCACCAGCAGCCCTGCGGCCACCGCCTGTCTCTTGCGCACCCCGCATCCCTTCCGCATCCGTGTCACGACGTCACCCCTGTGGTGTCACCGGTCCCTTCCTGGATTCCCGAAGCCACCACGACACGAACCTGGGGACACGCGGGGGTGAGGGGGCACGGGGACACCGGCAGGCGTGCACCCGCGGCGCGCGCCCCCGACCACGCTCCAGCGCACCCGGCAACCCCGAGCGCGGTGCCGGCCGCGCCCCCGGGGGACAATGAGGAAATGTCACCGCGCCGCCCCTGCCCCGTATGCAATCGCGAGATCGCCGTCGTCGGCGGACGCTACGCCCGCCACGACCCGCCGGGCCGCCGGACCGTGCTGGAACTGGTGTCCTGCCCCGGCTCGCGCCGCATCGCGCCGATGATGGCCCCGGCGGAGCGGCTGTTCGACCCGGAGGAGCCGCCGTTCCCGGGTCAGCAGCCGCTGTTCTGAAAGGGGCGCCGCACCGTCACGGCCGCGCCTGCCGCTCCGCCACGGATGCCGTGAACCTCTCCCACTCCCGCCCGGCCAGGGGCCCCAGCATCCGGCGCCACCCCTCCGCCGCCTCCGGCCCGGCTTCTTCCAGCGCCGCCGCGAACAGCGCGCGCTGGCGCTCGTGGAGCTTGCGTTCCAGGTCGGCGCCGCTTTCGGTGAGGTGGAGTTCCTTGCGGCGGCGGTCCCGCGCGCCCGGCGTCATGTGCACCATCCGCTCGTCGGTGAGCTTGCGCAGCGGGCCGTTGATGGCCTGCTTGGTCAGCTGGAGCGCCTGGCACAGCTCGCCGACGCTCATGCCGGGGGAGTACGCGAGGAACGTCAGGATGCGGTGGTGGGCGCGGCCCATGCCCTGTTCGGTCAGCGCTTCGTCGGCCGCGCCGGTGAAGGCGCGGTAGGCGAAGTAGAAGAGGGTGAAATCGCGGTCGAAGGCGTCCGGACGATTAGGGTCAAGCATGTTGACATTTTATCCCGGAGGTCCGTACGCTCGCGACTTGGGTCAACAACCTTGACCTAAACCGTTCACGCGTGAAGAAAGCCGGTAACCGCCATGTCGGACACCCCCTCGGACATCGGCCCGCAGGCCACCACCCCCCAGGCCGCGACCCCTCGTATCACCGTCGCCGACTACCTCCTGCGCCGTCTGCGCGAGCTGGACGTCGAGCACCTCTTCGGCGTGCCGGGCGACTACAACCTCGGCTTCCTCGACCAGGTGACCGCCTTCCCCGGCCTCGCCTGGGCCGGCACCTGCAACGAGCTGGACGCCGCCTACGCCGCCGACGGCTACGCCCGGCTGCGCGGCGCCGCCGCCCTCGTGACGACCTTCGGCGTCGGCGAGCTGTCGGCCGTCAACGGAATCGCCGGCGCGTACGCCGAATCCGTACCGGTCGTCGCCGTCACCGGCATGCCCGCCACCGCGGTCGCCACGGCCGGCCGTCCTGTCCACCACACCCTGATGGACGGCGACTACGGGCACTTCGGCCGGATGTTCGCCGAGGTCACGGTGGCCCGCGCCGACCTGACCGCGGACAACGCTCCGGCGGAGATCGACCGCGTCCTGCGGGCCATGACCCGGCACAGCAAGCCGGTCCATCTGAACCTGCCCACGGATGTCGTACTGGCCCGGGTGCCGGCGCCCGCCGGTCCGCTGGCCGTGCCGGACGGGCCGGCCGACCCCGGGCTGCTGCGCGACTTCCTCGCGGGCTGCGCGCGGATGCTGGACGGGGCGCGCAGCGTCACCGTGCTGGCCGGGCACGAGGCCGAGCGGTTCGGGCTGCGTGAACCGCTGCGCGGCCTGCTCGCCGCCGCGCCGGTCCGGGCCGCCGCGTTCTCCAGCGGGAAGGGGGTGCTGGACGAGACCGCGCCCGGCTTCGCCGGCGCCTACACCGGGGAGATCAGTGACAAGCGCGCCCGGGCGGCCGTCGAGGACGCGGACTGCCTGATCCTGGTCGGTGCCCCGGTCTCGGACAGTGTGACCGGCGGCTTCAGCCACCACTTCACCCCGGAGCGCACCATCGCGCTGCGGCCCCGGCAGGCCGCCGCGGGCCGTGGAGTGTACGACGGGATAGCCATGGCGGACGCCGTCGCCGGGCTGGCCGGGCTGCTGCGGGAGGCGGAGCTGCCGGTGCCGGACGGGTACGGCGAGCCCGCCGCTTACCCGGACGTCGCCCCCGCGGAGCTGTTGACGCAGCGTCATCTGTGGTCGGCTGTAGGGGAGTTCCTGCCGGAGGGCAGTGTGCTGGTCGCCGAGCAGGGCACCGCGTTCTACGGCGCCCAGGAGGTGCCGCTGCCCGCGGACGGGCGCTTCGTCGGCCAGCCGCTGTGGGGGTCGATCGGCTACACCCTGCCGGCCACCCTCGGTACCGAGCTGGCCGCGCCGGACCGGCGTTCGGTGCTGGTGATCGGGGACGGCTCCCTCCAGCTCACCGCGCAGGAGCTGGGCACCATGACCCGGTACGGCGCGGCCCCGGTGGTCGTCGTCGTCAACAACGACGGCTACACGGTCGAGCGGGCCATCCACGGCGCCACCGCCGCGTACAACGACATCGCCGCCTGGGACTACACCGCACTGCCCGCCGCCTTCGGCGCGGGCCCCGGCACGGTCGCGGTGCGGGTGCGGACCCCTGCCGAGCTGGCCGACGCGCTCGCGCTGGCCGCCCGTACGCCGGACGAGCTGGTGCTGATCGAGGCGGTGCTGCCGCGCGAGGACGCGCCGGAACTGCTCACGGCTCTGGCGCGGCGGTTCGCGGAGCAGAACGCCTACGGGGCCTGACGTTTGCGGGTCCTGACATCTGCGAGGTCTGACGTCTGCGGGGCCTGACGTCTGCGGGGCCTGGCGCGGTCGTACGCGGGGCCGGGCGCGGTTACGGCGCGAGCACGTCCAGCTCGGCCATGGCCCCCACCGTGATCTCACGGGTCAGCGCCTCGGCCCGCTCCGCGTCGCCGACCCGTACCGCCTCGGCGACCTGGACGTGCAGGGTCACGGCGGCCGGGTCGGGGTCGGTGAACATGACGTGGTGGTGGGTGCGGCCGGTGAGCACGGCGGCCACCACGTCGCCCAGCCGGGCGAACATCTCGTTGCCGGAGGCGGTCAGGACGACGCGGTGGAAGGCCGTGTCGTGCACCAGGTACGCGTCGAGCTGCTGGCCGCGCGAGGTGGCGACCATGCCGAGCGCGTGCCCGGTCAGCTCGGCGCACTGCGCGGGCGTGGCGTGCCGGGCGGCCAGGCCGGCGGCGGCCGGCTCGACGGCGGAGCGCAGCACGGTCAGGGAGCGCAGCTGCCGGGGGCGGTCCGGCCCGGCCAGGCGCCAGCCGATGACGCGCGGGTCGTAGACGTTCCACTCCTCGGCGGGGCGCACGGTCACGCCGACCCGGCGCCGCGAGGCGACCAGATGCATGGATTCCAGGACCCGTATGGCTTCGCGGATGACCGTACGGGACACGTCGAAGCGCTCTTCCAGCTCGTCCGTGCGCAAGATCGTGCCCGGTGGGTACTCACCCGCGGTGATGGCGGGTCCCAGGGACTCCAGTACCCGCGCGTGCAGTCCCTGCCCCGCCCCCTGGTTCTCCATGGGATCAGCCTACGTTCCCGGGGAAGGTCCGCTTTTAAGTATGACTTTTACATCACAGAGGCTTGAATACGTCGTATCCCATGGGTTTCAGTGGGACCACAGACCGAGGTCAAAGAGGACAGCGAGGTACACGGGATGAGCACCCACGTCATCGTCGTGATGGGCGTGGCCGGCACCGGCAAGACGACGATCGGGCCGCTGGTGGCCGCCGACCTCGGTGTCCCCTACGCGGAGGGCGACGACTTCCACCCCCCGGCCAACATCGCCAAGATGTCGGCGGGCACCCCGCTCGACGACGCCGACCGGTGGCCGTGGCTCGACGCCATCGGCGCCTGGGCCCACGACCGGCACGGCCGGGGCGGCGTCGTCAGCAGCTCCGCGCTCAAGCGTGCCTACCGCGACCGCCTGCGGGCCGCCGCGCCCGGCGTCGTCTTCCTGCACCTGACGGGCGACCGGTCGCTGATCGAGTCCCGGATGGCCGAGCGCAAGGGCCACTTCATGCCCACCGCGCTGCTGGACTCGCAGTTCGCCACCCTGGAACCGCTCGGCCCGGACGAGGCGGGCGTCGCCGTGGACGTGTCCGGCACCCCGCAGGAGATCGCCGCGCGCGCCGTCGCCGCGCTGCGCCGCTACGACACCGGTCGGCCCACCCCCGCCTGACCGTCTGAAGCGGGCCCGGGCCCGTACGTCCCCGCGCGACCGCCCCGGGGCCACCACCACCATCAGCAACAGCACCCCTTAGGGAACAGCCGTGACACATCTCAGCGTCGAGATGCTGGCAGCGGACGCGACCGAGCCGATCACCTCGGCCGGTCACGCGCAGCTCGGCATCGCCGTCCTCGCGGGCATCGCCGTCATCGTCCTGCTCATCACCAAGTTCAAGCTGCACGCCTTCCTGTCCCTGATCATCGGTTCGCTGGTGCTGGGCGCCGTGGCGGGCGCACCGCTGGACAAGGCCATCGCCAGCTTCTCGTCGGGCCTGGGCAGTACGGTCGCGGGCACCGGCATCCTGATCGCGCTGGGCGCGATCCTCGGCAAGCTGCTCGCCGACTCCGGGGGCGCCGACCAGATCGTCGACACGATCCTGGCGAAGGCGAGCGGGCGGGTGATGCCCTGGGCGATGGTGCTGATCGCGGGCATCGTCGGCCTGCCGATCTTCTTCGAGGTCGGCATCGTGCTGCTGATCCCCGTCGTGCTGCTGGTCGTCAAGCGCGGCAACTTCTCCCTGATGCGCATCGGCATCCCGGCGCTGGCCGGCCTGTCCGTGATGCACGGCCTGATCCCGCCGCACCCCGGCCCGCTGGCCGCCATCGACGCGCTGCACGCCAACCTGGGCGTCACCCTGGCGCTCGGCGTGATCGTCGCGATTCCCACCGCGATCGTCGCCGGTCCGCTGTTCTCCCGCTACGCCGCGCGCTGGGTGGACATCCGCCCGCCGGAGAAGATGGTGCCCGAGCGCGCCTCGGGCGAGCTGGACAAGCGTCCCGGCTTCGGCATCACCGTCGCCACCGTGCTGCTGCCCGTCGTGATGATGCTGGCCAAGGCCCTGGTGGACGTCGTCGTCGACGACAAGGGCACGACGATCCAGCGGGTCTTCGACGTGGTCGGCTCGCCGCTGATCGCGCTGCTCACCGCCGTGCTCGTCGGCATGTTCACGCTGGGCCGGTCGGCCGGTTTCACCAAGGGCCGGATCGCCTCCACCGTCGAGAAGTCCCTCGCGCCGATCGCCGGTGTGCTGCTGATCGTGGGCGCGGGCGGCGGCTTCAAGCAGACCCTGGTGGACGCGGGCGTCGGCCAGATGATCCTGGAGCTGTCCAAGGACTGGAACATCTCCACGCTGCTGCTGGCCTGGCTGATCGCGGTCGCGATCCGGCTCGCGACCGGCTCCGCGACGGTCGCCACCATCTCCGCCGCGGGCCTGGTGGCACCGCTCGCCGCCGACATGTCCACCACCCACACCGCCCTGCTCGTCCTCGCCGTCGGCGCCGGTTCGCTGTTCTTCAGCCACGTCAACGACGCGGGCTTTTGGATGGTGAAGGAGTACTTCGGCATGAACGTCGGCCAGACGCTCAAGACCTGGTCGCTCATGGAGACGCTGATCTCCGTCGTCGGGATCGTGTGCGTGCTGCTGCTGTCCCTGGTGTTGTAGCGCTGCCGAGAGCCCGGTGGGCGCCCGGCGTGTGTCCGAACGACCGGCGGAAGGCATCGATGAAGGCGCTGGCCGAGGCCCAGCCGCAGCGGTGCGCGATCGCGGTCACGGACAGCGCCGGGCGCTCCTGCGTCAGCAGCACCAGGGCGTGGTGCAGGCGCAGTTGCGTACGCCACTGGGGGAAGGTCATGCCCAGCTCGGCCCGGAAGAGGCGGGCGAGGGTGCGTTCGCTCGCCCCGGCCGCCGTGCCCAGCGCGGCGAGCGGCCGCCCGTCGGCGGGGTCCGCCCGCAGCGCCGCGCAGACCGCCGTCAGGCGCGGGTCGCGGGCGGTGGGCAGGTGCAGTGCCTGGAGCGGGGCGTGGCGCAACTGGTCGAGGAGTACGGCCAGCAGGCGCCGCGCCTCGGCCGTACGGCGGCTGCCCGGACCGCTGTACGCGATGATCAGCTCGCGCAGCAGCGGGCCGACCGCCAGGACGGCGGGCCGGTCCAGCCCCAGCGGGTTGGTGTCCACCGGCACGCCGACGGTGTGCAGATCGGTGTCCCCGTGCGCCCGGTGCTCGTGCACCGTCCCGGCCGGAATCCAGATCGCGCGGGTGGCCGGGGCGACCCAGCTCCCGGCGTCCGTCGTCACGGTGAGCACTCCGCGCCCCGCGTAGACGATCTGGTGGATGTCGTGGTGGTGGGCCGTCACCTCCGCGCCCTGCGGCAGGAAGCGGGTGATGGTCGTGACATGCGGCGGGTGATGGCGGAAAACCGGCATGACGTGGCAGCTTATGAGAAGTCCGCCACCGGGCGCGCCCGCAAAGATCGGGACATGACAACGAAGCAGGCCGCCGCTCCCCGGCGGCCGGTCACGATGATGTCCGTCGGACACGCGGCGGTGGACTTCTACCAGGGCGCGGTCCCGGCCCTGGTGCCGTTCCTGGTCGCCGAGCGGCACTACGGCTACGCCGCCGCCTCCGGCATCGTGCTGGCCGCCACCCTCCTCTCCTCCATCGTGCAGCCCCTGTTCGGCTCGCTCACCGACCGCTGGACGATGCCCTGGCTGATCCCGGTGAGCACGCTGTGCGCGGGCCTGGGCATCGCCCTGTCCGGGCTCGCCGACTCGTACGGCCCGACCTGCGCCGCGGTCGCCCTCTCGGGGATCGGGGTGGCCGCCTACCACCCGGAGTCCGCGCGGCTGGCCCGCGTCGCGAGCGGCGGCAGCCATGTCGCCATGGGCTGGTACTCCCTCGGCGGCAACATCGGCTTCGCCCTCGCCCCGGCCGCCGTCGGCCCGGTGCTGTCCGCCGGGTCGATGAGCGCCACACCGTGGCTGGTGGTGCCCGCGGTGGCCGGCGTCCTGCTCACCGCTCCGGTGATCCGCGCCCTGGCGCCGCGGGCGGCCGTGGCCAAGGCCGCGGCGCGGTCGGCGGGCCGCGACAACTGGCCGGAGTTCCTGCGGCTGACGGCCGTCATCGTCTGCCGGTCCGTCGTCTTCGTGGGCCTGAGCGCCTTCATCGCCGTCTACGCCGAGCAGCGGGTGGGCGGCGGTGCCACCGCGGGTTCGGTGGCCCTGTTCGTGCTGTTCGCGGGCGGCGCGGTGGGCACCGTGCTCGGCGGCCGACTGGCGTCCCGGTGGGGCCGGGTCCGTACGATACGGATCGCCTACGCGGCCACCGTCCCGGCCGTCGCCGGGCTGGTCCTGGTCCCCGGCCCCGCGCTGTACGTCTTCGCCGCGCTGACCGCCACGGCCCTGTACGTACCGTTCTCCCTGCACATCACGCTCGGCCAGGACCTGCTGCCCAACCGCATGGGCACCGCGAGCGGCGTCACCCTGGGCCTCGCCGTCAGCGTCGGCGGCGTCGCCACCCCGGCCATCGGCGCCCTCGCCGACACCACGGACCTGCGGACCGCGCTGCTGCCGCTGATCGCGCTGTGTGTCGTGGCCTGGCTCGTCGCGCGGACGCTGACCGAGCCGGGGGAGCGGGCCCCGGCGCCCTCGCAGAAGGACGCCGGGCAGTCCGCCGCTAGCGCGCCGCGGCCGTGAGGAGGACGCCGTAGCGGGCCAGCTCGTCCGGGAGGCCGGAGGCGTCGTCGGCGGCGTACGCCACGTAGCCGTCGGGCCGGACGAGGAACAGGCCCTCGCCGTACGCGTCCCGGGCGTGGCCCGCGGAGTCGAGCAGGTCGGGGGCCCGGCCGCCGACCCGGCACGTACGGATCATCTCGCCGTCCAGCGCCGGGAGTTCGACGTCACCGACGGCCAGCACGGTGAAGTGCGGGCCCTGGAAGACGTCGAAGAGGCGGCGCGGGGTGCCGTCGGGGGTGGTGCAGGGCGCGTCGGGCGCCCGGTTGCCGGCGCGCAGCGCGCCGTCGGCGAGGCCGGTGCGCCGCTCGGAGGTCAGCGGTCCGTCCGGGTACCCGACGCCCATCTGGTGCAGGTCGCTGCCGCGCCGCATGTCGCCCGACCGGTGCAGCCGGGTGCTGATGTCCAGGATGCTCGCGGCGACCGGCAGGCGCTCGGCCTCGTAGCTGTCGAGCAGGGAGTCCGGCGCGCCGTGCCGGATGACCTGGCCCAGCTTCCAGCCGAGGTTGTAGGCGTCCTGGACGCTGGTGTTCAGGCCCTGGCCGCCGGCGGGGGAGTGCACATGAGCCGCGTCGCCCGCGAGGAAGACCCGGCCTATCCGGAACCGGTCGGCCAGGGCGGCGTTCGGGCGGAAGGAGGACGACCACAGCACCTCGCCCAGCTGGTCGAGGGAGAGGTGGGTGCGCTCCGCGATGAGCTTGCGCACGCCGTCGGGCGAGGTGTCCGGCACGGTGCCGGGGTCCATGAAGCCCGCCATGAGCAGGAAGTAGTCGTACTTCGCCGGCGAGATCAGCGAGACGAAGTCGGTGGCCCGGAACTCGCCCCACATGTGCCAGTGCTGCCGGTCCAGCCCGTCGAGCCGGATGTCGGCGAGGAGCAGCGGGTACGGCGCGACGGACTGGCCGGTCATGGTGACGCCGAGCGCCTTGCGTACCGGGCTGCGCCCGCCGTCGGCCGCGACGAGGTAGGAGGCGCGCACCGTACGGGTGGTGCCGTCCGCGCCCGTGACGCGGGCCTCGACGCCGTCCGCGTCCTGGGTGAAGGAATCCAGGCCTGTGCCGAACGCCACCGTGCCGCCGAGCTCGGTCAGCCGGGCGTACTGGATCTCCAGGTTCCGCCACTGCGGGAGCATCACCATGGTGCCGTACGGAGTGGCCGGGGTCGGTTCGGTGGACTCGACCATCACGCGCTCGTCGACCATGCGGCCGTTCTCCCAGATTCCCCTCGGCGGATATGTCCCGCAGGACTCCCGGACGGCGTCGAGCACGCCGAAGTCCTCGTACACCTCCTGGGTGCGGGGCTGGATGCCGCTGCCGCGGGTCCCGGGCGCCAGCCGGTCCTGGCGCTCCAGGACGAGGGCGCGCACACCACGCCGGGCGAGGTCGAGGCCGAGGGCCAGGCCGGTGGGGCCGGCGCCGGAGATCAGTACGTCCACGTGTCCGGGCAGGGCGTCGGGGCTGGCCATGGTGTCTCCTTAACGTCGTTAAGTCGGGCTGCTTCCGAGGGTGCGCTTAACGGTGTTAAGTTGTCAACATGGCTACGAGACTCGACCGGAAACTGGTGGCGGAGACCGCCCTGGGGCTGCTGAACGAGGTCGGCCTCGAAGGGCTCACACTGCGCCGCATCGCCAAGGAACTGGATGTCCAGGCGCCCGCCCTGTACTGGCACTTCAAGAACAAGCAGGAGCTGCTGGACGAGATGGCCACCGTGCTGCTCGGGCGGATGACCGCGCCGGTCGCCGAGGCCGGTGACGGCTCCGGTGACGGCTCCGGGGGCGGCGACTGGCGGGCCATGCTCGCCGAGACGTGCCGGCAGATTCGGCGCACGCTGCTCGGCTACCGCGACGGCGGCAAGGTCTTCGGCGGCACCCGGCTGCGCGACCAGGCGCTGCTGCGGCCGATGGAGACCTTGCTGGTCGCCATGCGGGACGCCGGGTTCACGCTGGAGGGGTCCGCGCGCGCCTGGTTCACCGCGTACGCCTACACCATCGGCTACGTGATCGAGGAGCAGTCCGTCTTCCCGGTACCCGGCGACCCGCGGCGCGACCCGGCGTACGAACAAGCGGAGCGGGAGCGGAGCGTGGGCGCCGACCACCCGCTCACCGCCGCGGCCGGAGTGGAGCTGTTCGGCGACACCGGGCGCGGCTTCGACGACGGAGTGCGGGCCGTCGTCGCGGGCATCGAGGCCACGCTGCTGCACGGCCGGTAGACCGGGGCGCCCAGGGGAGTGCGGGCGCCCCGGCCTCAGCGCCGTGGCCGCGGATCGATCGCCTGCTTCAGCACGGGCGTCAGCGGGCGCTCCACCCAGCGGTGCAGCACCCACGCCAGCGCCAGCATCAGCGCCAGCGTCAGGACGAACGTCGCGTACGAAGGCAGTCGCAGGCCGCCGTGCAGGCCCTGTACGACCACCCAGCCCAGGTGCTCGTGCACGAGGTAGAACGGGTACGTCAGCGCCCCGGCGACCGTCAGCCAGCGCCAGTTCGCCCACCGCATCCGGCCCAGCGCAATGGCCGCCACCAGAGCGAAGCCCACCGTGACGACGCCGATGATGACGAGCGCCGAACGGTAGGAGAAGGCGCCCGGGGACGGCGGGTGCCACAGCCCGGCCACCGCGAAGTGCTGGCCGGCCAGCCAGCTGACGCCCACCACCGCCCACGCCACCGGGTCCCGCCCGCCGTAGCGGTGCAGCAGGTAGCAGCCGATGCCGCCGATGAAGAACGGCGCGTACTGCGGCATCAGGACGACATCCAGCGCCGGGACGTGCGAGGCCTGCGCCAGCGCCGCCGCCAGCGTCCAGCCCGCGCAGAACAGCACCACCCGGCGGCGGGTCGCGCCCGGCAGCACGACGCACAGCGCGAACAGCGCGTAGAACCGCATCTCCGCCCACAGCGTCCAGCACACGCCCAGCACCCGCTTCGCGCCCAGCGGCTGCTGGAGCATCGTCAGGTTCGTCAGCACATCGCTCGGACCCAGCGCCTCGAACGCCACCCACGGCAGCGCGAACACCGCCGTGACCAGCAGGACCGCCACCCAGTACGCCGGATACAGCCGCGAGACACGGGAGGCGATGAAGGCGCGCAGCGAACGCCCCCAGCCGCTCATGCAGATGACGAAGCCGCTGATGACGAAGAAGATCTGCACGCCGAGACAGCCGTACGCGAACACGCCGTGCAGCGAGGGGAACTGGCGGGCCGGTGAACTGCCCCACGCATGGGCGATCTCGCCGCCCCGGCCGCCGAGGTGGTACGCGGCGACCATGAGGGCGGCCAGCAGCCGCAGCCCGTCCAGGGCGCGCAGGCGCGGCGGGCCACCGGGCCGCTTGCCGGGCGGCGGCGCTTCGCCGTTCCGTACGGCAGGTGTGGCAGGCGCGGCAGGTGCGGGCCGCGTGATCAGCGCGGACGCGGGCGTCGAGGACGGACCGGGAACCGCCGCGGGCGGCGGCGCCTCGGCCGGGAGCTGCGCGGTCATCCGAACGCGGCCCGCTTCTTCAGGCGCCGCTGCATCCGCCGCTGCACCGCCCGCGCGCGCCGCGCGACCCGGCGCAGGGCCGCGTTGCGCGGAATGAACGACAGCTGGGACGGGATCGCGCCCGGCAGCGCCAGTGCGGTCAGCCGGCGGCGCTTGAAGTAGCGCCAGGTGCGCTCGTTCAGGTGGGCGGCCAGATAGCGCTCGGCGACCGAGCGCAGATCCGGGTAGATCTGGTTCTGCATCGCGTAACCGACCGCGCCGACCAGCCCGTTGAGATGGGTCGGCACCGGCTTCGTACCCGGCTCGTCCGCCAGGTCGGGCACCAGCGCGTCGACGAGGGTGACCGGGACGCGGTTGCTGTTCTGGTACGGGGTCAGGCGCTCCAGCAGCAGGTCCGTGCCGACGCGGGCGGCCGGCAGGCCGTAGAAGGCGGAGGCCGTCAGCAGCGCGGTCGAGAAGCAGCCGACGACGAGCGCGGGCCGCCTGCGCCGGTACAGCACCTCGGCGAGGACCGGCGTGTCCAGCACGGTCAGTTCGGCGCCGAGCCGTTCCGCCTCCTGTTCCAGCGCCCGGGACCAGCGGGCCGGCGCCGACGGATGCGGCTTGAACACCACCTCGCGGTGCCCGCGCCGGACCGCGCCGCGCAGCATCCGGGCGTGCAGCTCCTCCTCTTCCTCGGGCGTGAGGATGCCCAGCGACGACAGGTACTGCCCGAGGAGCAGCGCGGCGCCCTCCGGTACGTCGCGCAGTGCCGGGTCGTCGAAGTCCGCGGCCAGCTCCGCGAGCACCTCCCGGAAGGCGTCGGTCGGTACGGTCTCCGCGCCCACCCCGAACTCGGTGAGCAGCAGCGGCTTCAGGCCCGGCACGAGGTCCAGGTGCAGCAGGCGGCGGACCCGGGTGCCGACCAGCGGGTCCAGCTTGTTGCGGGTCGGGCCGTAGCTCATCAGCCCGTCCGCGTACACGTCGACCGGCGCGTCCGGGAAGAGCTGGGCCAGCGCGAGCGCCGGGTGGACCTGGATGGACTCCACGATCAGCTCGATCTCGTCCTCGCCCAGGTCCCACAGCAGCCGCAGGTGCCGCTCCCACAGCGGGACGTCGTCCGGGCGCGGGGACCAGCCGCCGGGGTGGAACGGGCTGATGGTCTCGTTCCACGACAGCACCCGGTCGAAGCGGCCGCGCAGCCGCTCGAAGCCGGGCATCCGGTCCACCGGCGTGGAGGTCTCCGGGATCGCCGCGTTGTTGCTGACCAGCAGCAGCCGGCGGGCGGCCGGCGCGAAGCGGCCGGTGTCCAGCGCGGCGGCGAGCGTGGCGGCGCCGTACAGGGTGGACGCCAGGAAGATCTGCGTACGCGGCCGGTCCGGCCGGCGCGCGTCGTCGTCACGGGTGGCCATCAGGCGGCCACCTCCGCCGGTACCGGACGCCGGCGCAGCCGTCGCAGACGGGAGGCGCGCTGCATGTCCATCGAATCCAGTGCTTCCTTCAGTACGTCCTGCGGCATTCTTTTCAGTGCCGCCGCGCTCATCGCGCGCAATTTACGGGCGACCTGCGGCTCGAATCGTTCGATCGAGCCCAAGTGGTGGGAAATGATGGCGCAATAGGTGCGTACCGCCTTCGGCAGCAATCGGTCCGCGTCCCGGTCCTGCGCCGTCTCTTCGATGACCTGGTCAAATGCCCGGATGAAATCGAGCTGGCGTACGTCGCCGATCTGTGTGAGCGACGACGCCACCCCGCGCCGGTAGAAAACACCGAGCGGCCCGGCCACCGCCATCGACCGCGCCTCGCGGTGCAGCCGCCAGATCCACGGCCGGTCCTCCGCGGTGCGCAGCCCGTGCCGGAAGTGCAGCAGCCCGTCGTCCAGCAGCCGCCGGTGGTAGATGCCGGCCCAGGCGAAGGCGTAGTCGACGGAGGTGGAGCGGTCGGCGGGCAGTATCAGCTCGCGCGGGTCCAGGACGACACCCCGGCGGCCGTACGGGACGCGGTGCACCGAGCGGGCCCGCGCGGTGCACTGCACATGGTCCGTGCGCACGAAGTCGCACCCCAACCCCTCGATCGTGTCGAGGAGTTGCCCGTAGTACCCGGGAGCCAGCCAGTCGTCACCGTCCAGGAAGGTCACGTACTCGCCGTTGGCCGCGTCCAGGCCGGTGTTGCGGGCGGTGGCCAGACCGCCGTTCTGCTCGTGCCGCAGCACCCGGGCGCCCGGCAGCTCGCCCTCGGCGCGCGCCAGGATCTGCGGTGTCTCATCACGCGAGCAGTCGTCCACGAGCAGGAATTCGAAGTCCTCACGGGCGTTGGCCGCCAGGCTTCGCAGGGTGTCGGGCGCATATGTCTGCACGTTGTAGAACGGCACGACGACGGAGAGCTTAACCACCCGGGTGACGTTAGGCGCGGTCCCGGCATTCGTCTTGACGGGACGCGGACCCCAGGGTGAACGAAGAATGGCGGGATGGTTAACCCGGTAATTCGGCCTGCCGGTTCGCCGTCCGGCGATGCGCTGTTAACCCGTTGTTGCGATGCAGTTGGCCCGCTGAACGGAACGCCTTCCTAGCGTTTTCGTCGTGCCCACTCGTACCACTTCCCAGCCGCGCGTCGCGGTGCTCGCGGATTCGGATACCCGCTGGAAATGGGGCGCTTTGACAGCGTACCGCATTCAATCGGACATTCGTCTGGACGGATATCTGCTCCGCGGCCGCGCCACCCCCACGGTCCGCCAGCTCGACGAGGTCGGCGCCCGTGCGGAAACGCTGCGCGAGATCCGCGGCGCGGACTTCCTGGAGCTGATGAAGGACACCACGCGGTACGACGTGGTCGTCCTCGCCTGCGTCGGCGGCGCCGTACAGGCCATGCTCCACGGCCTCGCCCGCGCCTGGCACGGCGCCGCCCGGCGGCCCGCCGTCGTCACCGGCTACGTCGGCGTCGTCTACGAGAAGCTGGCCGACGGCCTGCTCCTGCGGCACGGCGCGGACGTCGTCCTCGCCAACTCCCGGCACGACGCGGACCGTTTCCGCGCGGTGTACGAAGGCGTCGGCGCCGACGGCGGCAGCGTCGTCGAATGCGCCCTGCCCTTCCTCGGCGGCGCCCCCTACGAGCCCGCCGACGGCGACCGCCCCTACACGGTCGTCTTCGCCGCCCAGCCCTCCGTACCGGACCGCCGCGATGACCGTACGTACCTCCTGCGCCGCGCCGCCGACCACGCCCGCCGCAACCCCGGCCGCGAGGTGCTGGTCAAGCTGCGCAGCAAACCCGGCGAACACACCACGCACATCGAGGAACTCCCGTACCAGAAACTGGCGGCCCGCCTCCCCGGCGGCCTGCCCCCCAACTGCCGCCTGGCCTACGGGAACATGGGGGAGGTCCTGGACCGTACCGACCTCCTGGTGACCGTCAGCTCGACCGCCGCCCTGGAATCCCTGCACCGCGGCATCCCCACCGCCGTCCTCACCGACCTCGGCATCCGCGAAGCCCTCGGCAACCACCACTTCCTCGGCTCCGGCTGCCTCGCCTCCTGGGACGAACTCGACGCCGGACACCGCCCCGCACCCGACCCGGACTGGCTGGCCCGCCAGGGCGTCGCGCCCGGGGCCGAATACGCCACCGCCTTCGACGCCGCCCGCGACCGCGTCACCGCGCTGCGCGCCGCCGACCGCCTGCCGTCCCTCACCCCGTACTACACACCCCGCACCGCCCCCGGCTACCTCCTCGGCATCCTCGCCCGCTACGGCCTCGACCCCCAGGGCACCCCGCTGCCCGGCCAGACCGCCGACACCGCCGAGCCCGGCGGACTGCGCCGGCTGGCCCGCGACACCGTGCGCGACGCCGCCCGCGGCGCCTACCGCCACGGCGTCCAGCGCGTCGCCCCCGCCATCCGCCGCTGGGGGCAGCTGTGAGCAGTCCACCCGCCCGCCCCCGGAGCCCGCACGGCCCCCGGAAGGAGCCCGCAATGCCGACCTCACCGAGCCGTACGGCCACGCCCACCGTCGTCGCCGTCATCCCCGCCCGCGGCGGCTCCAAGGGCGTACCCGCCAAGAACCTCGCCGCGGTCGGCGGCGTCCCGCTGATCGCCCGCGCGGTCCGCGAATGCCGCGCGGCCCGGCTGGTCACCGACGTCGTCGTCTCGACGGACGACGCGGCGATCGCCGGCGCGGCCCGCGGCGCGGGCGCCGTCGTCGTACGCCGCCCCGGCGACATCGCGGGCGACACCGCCACCAGCGAGGCCGCCGTGCTGCACGCCATGGACGCGTACGAGGCCGAGCACGGCAAACCCGTCGACGCGGTCCTGCTCGTCCAGTGCACCAGCCCCTTCCTCGTCCGCGAGGACATCGACGCGGTCGCCGCCGCGGTCGTCGAGTCCGGCGCGGACAGCGCGCTGACGGTGGCGCCGTTCCACGGCTTCGTGTGGCGGGAAGGGGCGGACGCCGCGGTCGAGGCAGCGGCCCCGGGCGCCGGACCCGGACCGTCCGGCACCAGCTCCGGCACCGGCGTCAACCACGACAAGTCCTTCCGCCCCCGCCGCCAGGACCGCCCCCAGGACTTCCTGGAGACCGGCGCCGCCTACGCCATGGACGCCGCCGGCTTCCGCAGCGCGGGACACCGCTTCTTCGGCCGTACGGAACTCGTCCACACCGACCCCGCCCGCGTGCTGGAGGTCGACGACCCGCACGACCTGGCCCGCGCCCGCGCCCTCGCGCCGCTGCTCGACACCGCGCGCCCCGGCGCCCTGCCGACCCGCGACGACATCGACGCGGTCGTACTCGACTTCGACGGCACCCAGACCGACGACCGGGTGCTCGTCGACTCCGACGGACGGGAGATGGTCGCCGTGCACCGCGGCGACGGCCTCGGCATCGCCGCCCTGCGCAAGGCGGAGCTGAAGCTGCTCATCCTGTCCACGGAAGTGAACCCGGTCGTCGCCGCACGGGCCCGGAAGCTGCGCCTGCCCGTGCTCCACGGCATCGACCGCAAAGACCTCGCGCTCAAGCAGTGGTGCGAGGAACAGGGCATCGCGCCCGAGCGCGTGCTCTACGTCGGCAACGACGTCAACGACCTCCCGTGCTTCGGCCTCGTCGGCTGGCCCGTGGCGGTCGCCGGCGCCCACGACGTCGTACGCGGCGCCGCCCGCGCCGTCACCTCCACCCCCGGAGGCAGCGGCGCGATCCGCGAGATCGCCTCGTGGATTCTCGGCCCGACCCTCTAACGAAGTAAGGAACTTCCCACGATGACCAGCAACTCCCGCCTGCGCACCCTCGGCGACCGGCTCGTCGGCCCCGGCCGCCCCGTCTACGTCACCGGTGAGATCGGCATCAACCACAACGGCGACCTGGAGAACGCCTTCGCGCTGATCGACGCCGCCGCGGACGCCGGCTGCGACGCCGTGAAGTTCCAGAAGCGCACCCCCGAGATCTGCACCCCGCGCGACCAGTGGGACATCGAGCGCGACACCCCCTGGGGCCGGATGACCTACATCGACTACCGCCACCGCGTGGAGTTCGACGAGGACGGCTACCGCGCCATCGACGAGTACTGCAAGAAGCGCGGCATCGCCTGGTTCGCCTCCCCCTGGGACGTCGAGTCCGTCGCCTTCCTGGAGAAGTTCGACGTCCCCGCCTACAAGGTCGCCTCCGCCTCGCTGACCGACGACGAACTGCTGCGCGCCATGCGCGCCACCGGCCGTGCGGTCATCCTCTCCACCGGCATGTCCACCCCCCGGCAGATCCGGCACGCCGTCGAGGTCCTGGGCAGCGACAACATCGTCCTGTGCCACGCCACTTCGACCTACCCCGCCAAGGCCGAAGAGCTGAACCTCCGCATGATCCACACCCTCCAGGCCGAGTACCCCAACGTCCCGATCGGCTACAGCGGCCACGAGACCGGCCTGCAGACCACCCTCGCCGCCGTCGCCCTCGGCGCCGCCTTCGTCGAGCGCCACATCACCCTCGACCGCGCCATGTGGGGCTCCGACCAGGCCGCCTCCGTCGAACCGCAGGGCCTGACCCGGCTCGTCCGCGACATCCGCACCATCGAGGACTCCCTCGGCGACGGCGTCAAGAAGGTCTACGAGAGCGAGCTCGGCCCGATGAAGAAGCTGCGCCGGGTGGCCGGCGTCGTCGCCGAGGTGGAGGCCGCCGGCCGCGAGCCCGTCTCGGCCTGACGCCCGTACCCGTACGGCCGCGCCTGCCCCGCACGACTGCTCCTGACGCCTGACGGACGGGACGTACACACCGTGAGCCATCCAGACGGGGCCTGTGGCCCGCCCCAGGAGGCGGCGGGAACTCCCGCCCGCCGCCTCCTGGGGGTACCCCGGCAGCGCCGCAGATCCGCCGCGAACCGGACCGTGACCGGGGGCGAGGCCGCGGCACCGGGCCCCCGCGCTGTCGGGCGGGCGGCCAAACGGGCGGCCCGGCGCGCCGCCGCCGGCACCCTCGCCTTCGTCGAGAGCCCCGTACAGCTGCTGAACGTCCTGGAATGGGCGTACGGCGAACAGGCCACGGCCCTCACCGTCGTCGTCCTGGCCCCGCACGACCCGATGACCCGCGGCCAGCTCCGGCGCATGGCCGAACTGGCCCGCGAAGAGGGCTTCTCCGTACGGTGGGAGGAGGCGCGCGGCGGAGCGGGCGCGCCCCTGCGCACCATCGGCGGCCTCACCCCCCGGCTGCGGCGGGCCGGCCGCGTCGTCATCGGCGACCCCTTCTCGCGCTACGTCCAGCTGCTGCTCACCCTCACCCGCGCCCGCGACCTGGTCGTGGTGGACGACGGCACCGCCACGATGGAGTTCATCACCCAACTGGCCAACGGCGAACGCCTCGTACGGTGGCACCGCCACGGCGGCGGACGCGGACCGCGCGACCTGATCTTCGCACCGTTCTCCGCCGCCGCCCGCCGCCGCCTCACCCCCGCCCCCGAAGGCGGACGGCGCACCGTCGCCCTCTTCACCTCCATGCCCGTCGCGCCACCACCCGGCATCCGCATCCTCTCGAACGAATTCGCCTGGACCAGACGGCGGTTCGGGCCGCCACGCCTCACCCGCGGCACCGACATCGTCGGCACCTCCCTCGTCGAGACCGGCGTCGTCGACGCCGACCGCTACCTGGAAGCCGTCGGCGCGCTCGCCCGCGACCACGGCGCCACCCGCTACTTCGCCCACCGGCGCGAGTCCGCGGCCAAACTCCACCGGATCGCCACCGAGACCCGCCTGGAAGTCGTCCGGCCCGACCTCCCACTGGAACTCATCGCCCGCCGCGGCCCCGTCGGCCGCCAGATCCTCAGCTTCCCGTCCACCGTCGTCCACACGCTGCCACTCGCCCTCGCCGGAACCGGCGTCGGCGTAGCCGTCTGCGACATCGACCCGTCCTGGCTGACCGGCAAGGCATCGCCACGCGCCGAGGACTTCCTGTCCGGGGTGACCGGCACGGCACGGGGAGTACGGCGCCTGCCGACGGCGCCTGTGGCGCCGGAGGTCCGGGAGGCGGCGCCCGGCGACATGGCTCCCGCGTCGGGCGGTCCCGCACCGGCCCCACCGGACTCCGCCGGCCCCGCCCCGAACCCTCCCGACTCCGGTACCTCCGGTTCCGGTACTTCTGGTTCCGGAAAGAAGTGGAACCGGTACTGATACCCCTGTGATGAACGCTCCATGCGCCGGGCGGCCTAGATATTCTTCCCCTAACGGGCTGAACTTTTGTTGATCGAGGGACAGTTGTCCCATCTGCCCCCGTACCCTTCAACGGGTGAGCCACTTGATGTCCCGCGAGGCCGAAACCGATGACGCCCCTGACGGGGAACCGTTGCCCGGCGCGCTGCCGGAAGAGCTGTGCGCCGAACTCATCGCGTTCCGACGCGACTTGCACATGCACCCCGAACTGGGCAACCAGGAATTCCGCACCACCGCCGCCCTCAAGGCGCGTCTGGAGCAGGCCGGCCTCTCGCCACGCGTACTGTCCACCGGCACCGGCCTGATCTGTGACATCACGCCCGGCCTCGCACCATGGGACGGCGCGTGTCCGTTTCTCGCGCTGCGCGCCGACATCGACGCGCTGCCGATCCCCGACGTGAAGACGGTGCCCTACCGCTCCACGGTCCCCAACCGCGCACACGCCTGCGGCCACGACGTGCACACCACCGTCGTCCTCGGCGCGGGCCTGGTCCTCGCCGAGCTGGCACGCGAAGGGCGGCTGCCGCGCCCCGTACGGCTGCTCTTCCAGCCCGCCGAGGAAGTGCTGCCCGGCGGCGCCACCGACGCGATCGGCGCCGGGGCGCTGGACGGCGTCGGGCGCATCCTCGCCGTGCACTGCGACCCGCGCGTGGACGCCGGGCGCATCGGCCTGCGCACGGGCGCGATCACCTCCGCCTGCGACCGCCTGGAAGTCTCCCTCGACGGCCCCGGCGGCCACACGGCCCGGCCCCACCTGACCACCGACCTGGTCACGGCCGCCGCCCGGGTCGCCGTCGACGTACCCGCACTGCTGTCCCGTCGCGTCGACACCCGGTCCGGGCTCGCGGTGACCTGGGGCCGCCTGGACGTCGGCCACGCCTGCAACGTCATCCCGCAGCACGCGGAGCTCGCCGGTACGGTGCGCTGCCTGGACCTGGACGCGTGGCGCGAGGCGCCGGACCTGGTGCACGCGGCGATCGACGAGGTGGCGGCGCTGCACGGGGCGAAGTGCCAGATCACGTACGTACGGGGAGTGCCGCCGGTGGTGAACGAACCGGTCTCCACCCAGCTCCTCCGCGATGCGATGGCTGCGCGGCGGGGGGCGGATGCGGTCGAGGGCACCGAGCAGTCCCTCGGCGGCGAGGACTTCTCCTGGTACCTGGAGCGCGTCCCCGGCGCGATGGCCCGCCTCGGCGTACGGCCACCGGGCAGCACCGTCCGCTACGACCTCCACCGGGGCGACTTCGACGCGGACGAGAGCGCTGTGCGCGCGGGGGTGGAGCTGTTTACGGCGGCGGTGATGTTGGCTTAGCGGTCGCGCCTTTGGCGCGGTTGTTCGGGTTGCCGTGTGGGGGTGCGCGTTGTGCGCTGTCTGCCCGGTGGGTGGGGGGCTCGGGTCCCCGCAGGGGTCACTCCTCGACACCGTGTACGTCATCCGGGACGTAATTGTGAACCCAGATACCCGGCTGCTCTGCGGGGAGACCCCTGCGTGGACCCGAGCCCCGCGCCGTGGGCGACTATCCGTACGACGTGGCTGGGAACCACACAGCCCGGTCCGGCGCGGAGCGCTGGACCGGGCCCGGGGCCCCTGCGCGGAGCACAGGGGCGGTTCCGCTGCGCGGAGCGCAGTGGGTGGGCTCGCCGCGCGGAGCGGGGCGGGCGGGGTGGGGAGCCCCAGGGGCCCGTCCCCCTCCCCGGCTGGTGGGCAGGCCTCCCGCCCCTCTCGCACCGCGAGCCTCACCGCATGGTGGGGCGCCGACCAGGGTGATCGAAATCTTCCCCCCCAGCTGTCCCGCACGCGCCAAACCGGCCGGAGGGGGTGCGTAGGGGGCCATCCCCGCAGAGCAGCCGGGTATCTGGGTTCACTACTACGTCCCCGTCGCCGTGCACGGTGTCGAGGAGTTGGCCCCCTGCGCACCCCCGCCCCCAGAACGAATCCAACGCGACCCGCGCGACAGCGCAACCCCCGCGCGAAGCGCAAACCGCACACCCCCACAACGTGAACCCATGAACCGGGCCCCCGCCCCCGGGGAGGAACAATCAGATAACGGCCACATGGCGAAGGGTTTTGCGCCAGGTCTACGCGCGTTAATCTCCCGTCAAGCCAGCGCCACCGTGGGCGCTATCAGCGAAGGGACAGGCCTTGCGTCGCGTCACCAGGTTTGCCGCCGCGGCCAGCGCCTCCGCGTTTCTCGCGGTCACCGCCACCGCCTGCGGCCAGAGCTTCGCCGAGGCGAACCGGGCCAGCCACGCCGGTGTCGGGCTCGCGTTCGACATCGGCGGGCGGGACGACCACTCCTTCAACGAAGCGGCCGCCCGCGGCACCGAGAACGCCAGGAAGAAGCTGGGCGTCAACGTCAAGATGCTCACCGCGAAGAACGGCGAGACGGAGGCGGACCGTGAGCAGCGGCTCACATCGTTCGCCGAGGCCGGGTACAACCCGGTCATAGGCGTCGGTTTCGCCTACAGCCGGTCGATCGAGAACGTCGCCAAGGACTTCCCGGAGACCACGTTCGGGGTCGTCGACGCGGTGCCGCAGGGCAAGAACGTGGACGCGATGGTCTTCGCGGAGCACGAGGGCTCGTACCTGGCGGGCGTCGCCGCCGCGCTCAAGAGCAAGAACCACAAGGTCGGCTTCATCGGCGGCGTGAACAACGCGCTGATCCAGAAGTTCCAGGCCGGGTTCGAGCAAGGTGTACGGGACACCGACCCGAAGACCAAGGTCACCTCGCAGTACCTGTACCCGAACAACGACAAGGGGTTCAACGACCCGGCCGCGGCCAAGGCGAAGGCCGGCGGCATGCTGGACAGCGGGATCGACGTGATCTACTCCGCGGCCGGCCAGTCGGGCGCGGGCGCCATCGAGGCGATCAGCAAGCGCAAGGGCGCCTGGGCGATCGGCGTGGACTCCGATCAGTATCTGCAGCCGGGGCTGGCGAAGTACAAGGACTGCATCCTGACGTCCGTCGTCAAGAACGTCGACGTGGCGGTCTACGACCTGATCAAGAGCGTCGAGGACAAGAAGCCGCTGACGGGCGTGCACGCGTACGACATGAAGAAGAAGGGCGTCACGCTCGCCACGTCGGGCGGCTTCATCAAGGATATCCAGCCGCAGATCGACGCCGCCCGGCAGAAGATCGTCGAGGGCAAGGTGAAGGTCAAGGAGACGCCGTAGCAGGGCGCCGACCGTGCCGGACCGCACCGCGGCCCGGCACCGGCCTGCCCCCACCGCGGCCGCGGCCCCGTACCACGGCCGAACCACCCGCGGCCGTACCGTACCCGTACCCGTACCCGCGCCCGCGTCCTCGGCGACGACGGCGACCGCGACCGGCGACCGCCACCGCCGTCCGCCCGGAACACGCCGTCCGCCCAGGACATGTCCAGGACACAAATCCCCGAGGGGAGTGCGCCATCAACGCAGCACCCACGATCAGCCGCTCGGCCCAGCCGAGCCCCGTAGCCGTCGAACTCCGCGGTATCACCAAGCGTTTCCCCGGTGTCGTGGCCAACCATGACATCGATCTGACCGTGCGCCGCGGCACCGTGCACGCCCTGTGCGGCGAGAACGGCGCGGGCAAGTCCACGCTGATGAAGATCCTTTACGGCATGCAGAAGCCGGACGAGGGCACCATCACGCTCGACGGCGAGCAGGCGGCGCTCAGCACCCCCGCGGACGCCATCGCCCGCGGCATCGGCATGGTGCACCAGCACTTCATGCTGGCCGACAACCTCACCGTCCTGGAGAACGTCGTCCTCGGCGCGGAGAAGCTGCACGGCATCGCCGCCAGGGCCCGCGCCAAGATCATGGAGATCTCCGACGCGTACGGGCTCGGCGTACGGCCCGACGTCCTCGTAGAGGACCTCGGTGTCGCGGACCGCCAGCGGGTGGAGATCCTCAAGGTCCTCTACCGCGGCGCCCGTACGCTCATCCTCGACGAGCCGACCGCGGTCCTCGTCCCGCAGGAGGTGGACGCGCTCTTCGACAACCTGCGGGAGCTGAAGTCCGAGGGCCTGACCGTCATCTTCATCTCGCACAAGCTGGGCGAGGTGCTGTCCGTCGCGGACGACATCACGGTCATCCGCCGCGGCACCACCGTCGCGTCCGTGGAGCCGTCGAAGACCACGCCCAAGCAGCTCGCCGAGCTGATGGTGGGCAGCGAGCTGCCGTCGCCGGAGACGCGCGAGTCGACGGTGACGGACACGCCGATGCTGGGCGTCGAGGACCTGCGGCTGACGGCCACCGACTCCGACGGGGTCGTACGGACCGTGCTGGACGGGATCACCTTCACCATCCACAAGGGCGAGGTGCTCGGCGTCGCCGGCGTCGAGGGCAACGGCCAGGCCGAACTGGTCGAGGCGATCATGGGCACCCGCGCCCTGGACGGCGGCGCGGTGACGCTGGACGGACAGGACCTGTCCGGGGCCAGTACGCGCAGGCGCCGCGAGGGCGGCATCGGCTACGTGCCCGAGGACCGCCACCGGCACGCCCTGCTCCTGGAGGCGCCCCTGTGGGAGAACCGCATCCTGGGCCACGTCACCGAGCGGCCCAACAGCAAGGGCCGGCTGCTGGATCTGGCCGGGGCGCGCAAGGACACCGAGCGGATCGTCGCCGAGTACGACGTACGGACGCCCGGTATCGAGGTGACGGCGGCCTCGCTGTCCGGCGGCAACCAGCAGAAGCTGATCGTCGGCCGGGAGATGAGCCACCACCCCAAGCTGCTGATCGCCGCCCACCCCACGCGCGGCGTGGACGTCGGCGCGCAGGCGCAGATCTGGGAGCAGATCCGCGCGGCGCGCCGGGAGGGCCTGGCGGTCCTGTTGATCTCTGCTGACCTGGACGAGCTGATCGGGCTCTCCGACACCCTGCGGGTGATGTACCGGGGCCGGCTGGTCGCGGACGCCGACCCCGCGACCATCACCCCGGAGGAGTTGGGCTCGGCCATGACCGGTGCCGCCAGCGGTCACCTCACCGCTGAAGACGCTGACACGCGCGAGGGTGGTGACCGGGAGTGAAGACGCTGACCAGGTCGTTCACCAAGGACAAGGTGCTGCTGGCGCTCGCGGCGCCGCTGCTGGCCATCGCCGCCGCGTTCGTCATCAGTTCGCTGGTCTTCCTGGCCTCGGGCGAGAACCCGCTGCGCGCCTACGGGATCATGGCCGACTACGGCCACTACAGCGACAGCCAGGTCTGGATCGTCAACAAGGCGGTGCCGTACTACCTGTCGGCGCTGGCGGTCGCCATCGGCTTCCGGATGAACCTGTTCAACATCGGTGTGGACGGGCAGTACCGGCTGGCGGCCTTCGCGGCCGCCGCGGTCGGCGGCGCGATCGCGCTGCCCGGCGCGCTCCAGATCATCCTGCTCATCGTGATCGCGATGCTGGTGGGCGCGCTGTGGGCGGGCATCGCCGGCGTACTGAAGACCTCGCGCGGCGTCAGCGAGGTGATCACCACGATCATGCTGAACGCCATCGCGGCCTCGGTGATCGGCTACTTCCTCCAGGACGGCCGCCTCGCCATCAAGGACGGCAACCTCCTGCACACCAGGTTCCTGCCGGAGTCCAGCCACTTCTTCACCTTCCCGACCGACCCCAAGCCGGTGTACGGCTTCGTGGTGATCGCGGCGCTGGCCGGCTTCGTCTACTGGTTCGTGCTCAACCGCACCCGCTTCGGCTTCGACCTGCGCGCGGTGGGCACCTCCGAGCCGGCCGCCGAGGCGAGCGGCGTCAGCGTCAAGCGGATGATCGTCATCTCCATGCTGCTGTCGGGCGCCGCCGCGGGCCTGGTCGGCATGCCGACGCTGCTCGGCGAGTCCTTCAACTACGGCACCGACTTCCCGGCCGGCATCGGCTTCACCGGCATCGCCATCGCGCTGCTGGGCCGCAACCACCCGGTGGGCATGGCCTTCGGCGCGCTGCTGTGGGCGTTCCTCGACCGCACCGGCTCCCGACTGGAGTTCGAGGGGTACGCGCAGGAGATCGTCGGCGTGATCCAGGGCGTGATCGTGCTGTGCGTGGTCATCGCGTACGAGATCGTGCGCCGGTACGGGCTGCGCGCCCAGCAGCGCAAGGTCGGCGAGGAACTGGCCGCCCAGGCCCGTACCAACCCAGGTGAGAACGACAAGGCGGAGGCGACCGCGTGAGCACCGAACTCAAGCCCGCGGCCCGGCCCGGCGCCGGTGCGTCCGGCGGCAGTCGCCGCAAGCTGACCTACCCGGTCATCCTGCTGATCATCGCCGGGGCGATCGTCGCGGTGTCCCTGCTGCGCGCGGTCACCGGCACCGACGACCTGACCTCGGCGGGTCAGTTCAGCGCGGCGCTCGCCGCCGCCACCTCGATCGGCCTGGCCGGTCTCGGCGGCCTGTGGGCCGAGCGGGCCGGCGTGGTCAACATCGGCCTCGAAGGCATGATGATGCTCGGCTCGTTCGCGGCCGGCTGGGTCGGCTGGCAGCACGGCCCGTGGGCCGCCGCGGCCGTCGGCATCCTCGGCGGCGCGCTCGGCGGTCTGATCCATGCGATCGCCACCGTCGGCTTCGGCGTCGACCACATCGTCTCCGGCGTCGCGGTCAACATCCTGGCGCTCGGCGCGACGCAGTACCTGGCCACGCTGTGGTTCGGCGCGGAGGGCAGCGCGGCGATGCGGGCGGGCGGCAACGACAAGCAGTCGCCGCCGATGGCCGACATGCCGACGTTCAGCATCCCGGGCCTCTCGGACTGGCTCCAGACGGTCGAGAACCACCACTGGTTCCTCGTCTCGGACGTGGCCGGCATCCTCGGCGGCCTGGTCACCAACGTCTCCTGGCTGACCGTGCTGGCCGTCCTGCTCTTCGTCGGCACCTTCTACCTGCTGTGGCGCTCGTCCTTCGGCCTGCGGCTGCGCTCCTGCGGCGAGGCGCCGGTCTCGGCCGAGTCGCTGGGCGTCAACGTCTACACGTACAAGTACGCGGCCGTGCTGGTCTCCGGCGCGCTGGCCGGGCTCGGCGGCGCGTTCCTCTCCATCAGCACGCACTTCTACCAGGACGGCCAGACCGGCGGCCGCGGCTACATCGGCCTCGCCACGATGATCTTCGGCAACTGGCGGCCCGGCGGCGTCGCGATGGGCGCGGGACTGTTCGGCTTCATGGACGCCATGCAGCTGCGCAGCGGCGGCCCGACCGTGCACGCGCTGCTGCTCGGCCTGGCGGCGCTGCTCGCCGTCCTGGCGCTGTTCCGGCTGCGTGCCGCCAAGCGCGCGCAGGCGGCGGTCTCCGGCGCCGCGGCCGTGCTCCTCGTGCTCTGGTACTTCGCGACCGACGCGGTGCCGCTGGAGCTGGTCGAGGCCAGCCCGTACATCGCCACGCTGCTGGTGCTGGCCCTGTTCGCGCAGCGGCTGCGGCCCCCGAAGGCCAATGGCAGGCCGTACCGGCGGGGGCAGGGCACATGACGCACGATGGACAGGTGCCGGTCGACTGGGACGAGCTCCGCGAGGCGGCCCGGGACGCGATGTCCCGGGCGTACGCCCCGTACTCCGGCTACCCGGTCGGCGCGGCGGCCCTGGTCGACGACGGCCGTACGGTCGTCGGCTGCAACGTCGAGAACGCCTCGTACGGACTCGGCCTGTGCGCCGAATGCGGCCTGGTCTCCGCGCTGGTCGCGACCGGCGGCGGCCGGCTGACCGCGTTCACCTGCGTGGACGGCCGGGGCGAGCTGCTGGTGCCGTGCGGCCGCTGCCGCCAGCTGCTGTACGAGCACGGCGGGCCCGACCTGCTGGTCGACGCGGGGGAGGCGGGCGTCCGGCGCCTGGACACCCTGCTCCCCGACGCGTTCGGCCCCCAGCACCTGGGCCGTTAGCGGCCTCTCCGGGGACCTTGGTCCCGTACCGCCGTACGGGTGTGCGGGACCGTCCGGGACCCTCGATCTCCGGGCTCTATGCGTGTAGAACTGTTCAGGCCCGCTCGCCGCGTCGTTCCCGGGTACAGGGACGGGCTGAGCCGGCCGTTCCACGAAAGGAAGCCCAGATGGACGTCATCTCGGTCATCCGCGCGAAGCGCGACAAGCAGGAGCTGACCCCGGAGCAGATCGACTGGGTCATCGACGCCTATACGCGCGGCGAGGTCGCCCACGAGCAGATGTCGGCCCTGGCGATGGCCGTCTTCCTCAACGGCATGAACCGTACGGAGATCGCCCGCTGGACCGCCGCCATGATCGACTCCGGTGAGCGGATGGACTTCTCCGCCCTGGCCCGCCCCACCGCCGACAAGCACTCCACCGGCGGCGTCGGCGACAAGATCACCCTGCCGCTCGCGCCCCTGGTCGCCGCCTGCGGCGCGGCCGTACCCCAGCTCTCCGGCCGCGGCCTCGGCCACACCGGCGGCACCCTCGACAAGCTGGAGGCCATCCCCGGCTGGCGCGCCCTGCTGTCCAACGCCGAGATGATGGACGTACTGGACCGGGTCGGCTCCGTCATCTGCGCGGCGGGCGACGGCCTGGCCCCCGCCGACAAGAAGCTGTACGCGCTGCGCGACGTCACCGGCACCGTCGAGGCCATCCCGCTCATCGCCTCCTCGATCATGTCCAAGAAGATCGCCGAGGGCACCGGCTCGCTCGTCCTGGACGTCAAGGTCGGCTCCGGCGCCTTCATGAAGAACATCGAGGACGCCCGCGAACTGGCCACCACCATGGTCGAACTCGGCACCGACCACGGCGTACGGACCTCCGCGCTGCTCACCGACATGTCCACCCCGCTCGGCCTGACCGCCGGCAACGCCCTCGAAGTCCGCGAGTCGGTGGAGGTGCTGGCCGGCGGCGGCCCGCGCGACGTCGTCGAACTCACCCTCGCGCTCGCCCGCGAAATGCTCGACGCGGCCGGCCTGAAGGACGCCGACCCGGCCAAGGCCCTCGCCGACGGCTCCGCCATGGACCACTGGCGCCGCATGATCCAGGCCCAGGGCGGCGACCCCGACGCCCCGCTCCCGGTCGCCCGCGAACAGCACACCGTCAACGCCTCCGCGTCCGGCGTCCTCACCACCCTCGACGCGTACGCCGTGGGCGTCTCCGCCTGGCGCCTGGGCGCCGGCCGCGCCCGCAAGGAGGACCCGGTCCAGGCGGGCGCGGGCATCGAACTCCACGCCAAGCCCGGCGACGAGGTCAAGGAGGGCCAGCCCCTGCTCACCCTCCACACCGACACCCCCGAAAAGCTCCCGTACGCCCTGGAGGCCCTCGACGGCGGCGTCCTCATCGCCCCGCCGGGCACGGACTTCACCCCGCGCCCGGTCGTCCTGGACCGCATCGGCTGATACCGCACCCCACCGCTGCCGTCGGGCGCGCTCCTCTCCGGGGCGCGCCCGACGCGCGCCGCGCCCCGTCCGGTGATGTCCTGGAAGGACCTGACCGGGAGGAGACCGGCGATGGCGAAGAAGAAGGACGGCTTCGGCAAGGGCGACAAGGTCACCTGGAAGAGCCACGGCGGCGAAGCCGTGGGCAAGGTGGAGAAGAAGATCACGGGGCGTACGGAGGAGGCGGGGCGGACGGTGGACGCGTCGCCGGACGAACCGCAGTACAAGGTCCGCAGCGAGAAGTCCGGCGGCTCCGCCGTGCACAAGCCCGGCGCCCTGAAGAAGAAGGACTCCTGACGGCCATGGCCGTGACGAAGGACGACCAGGACACCGTCTGGCAGGACTTCAAGGACGCGGTGAACATGTCCCCGTCCGAGCTGGAGACGTGGCTGAAGAAGGACGAGTCCAAGGAAGCCGGGCAGCACAAGGGCGGCGGCGAGTCGGTGGGCCACGAGTCCGGCCGCCGGATCGTTTCACTGCTGCGCACCAAGCGCGCGGACCTCTCGGACGACGATTACGCCCACATGCGCAAGGTGACGGGGTACGTGCACCGCCATCTCGCGCAGAAGCCTTCGGGGGATGTGAAGGAGTCGACGTGGCGGTATTCGTTGATGAACTGGGGGCGTGATCCGCTTAAGGGGTAGCGATCTTCCCGTTCGGATGAACGATGTCGATGGACCAGGCCCCGTCCATTCGGCATGCTGGGATCGGTGACGTACCGATAGAGGAGCACACCATGGCAGCAGTCATCGCCGAGCGCCCCCAACATACCGGCACGCCCGGTTGGGACGAGGCGCTTCGCACCTGGGAGCAGACCAATGCTCCGGAGGGCTGCAAGGTGGAGATCATCGAGGGGATCGTCACCGTGGCACCACCGCCGGAGAGCGACCACAACGACACCGCGGACGAGCTTCAGCGGCTGCTGTACACCGTCATCCCGAGGGACTGGGGGATCTACCAGACCCAAGGGCTCGCGGCGCCCGGCAAACAGGGCCTGTTCATCCCCGACCTCGCCGTCATTCCGAAGAAGCTGCTGCCACGTCCGCGCGAGCGCCAGACCGCCGACGTGGCTCAGCTCATCGTCGAGATCACCTCTCGGTCCAACGCGAACCACGACCGCGTAGAAAAGCTCCACGCCTACGCCACCACCGGCGTCCCCCGCTACCTCCTCCTGGACCCCTGGCACTCCGGCAGGCCGACCGCGACCCTGTACGGCGAGCCGGAGGGCGGCTCGTACCGGGTGCTGGAGATGGTGAAATACGGCGACGAACTGCGCCTGCCCGCGCCGTTCGACGTCACCGTCGACACCTCACTGTTCCCCGTCGGATGACGAAGGGCCCGCCCCACCAGGACAGGTGGCAGAGCGGGCCCTTCGGGTTCCGGGTGGCCGTTACGCGGCCTTCTGTACGTGCGGTACGCGGCGCTCCGCCGCCGCCTTCCGCGTCGCGTACAGCGTGATCGACGCGGCGCCGACCATCGCGGCCAGGCCGAGCGCCACGGTGGCCTCCCAGCCGCCCGCGTAAAACGCCATCGCGCCCAGCGCGCCGCCGATGCTGCTGCCGATGTAGTACGCGCACTGGTACAGCGCCGACGCCTGCGCGCGAGCGGTCTTCGCGGCGCGGCTGACCGAGGACGACGCGACCGCGTGGCCCGCGAAGAAGCCCGCGGTGATCAGGACCAGGCCGAGCAGGACCGCGGCGAGCGACGCGGTGAGGGTGAGCAGCAGGCCCGTCGCCGTGGTGCCGACCGCGAGGTACAGCGCCCCGCGCCGGCCGACGCGGCCGACCAGGCGGCCCGCGGCGGCGGAGGAGACCGTACCGACGAGGTAGATCAGGAAGATCGAGCCGACGATGCCCTGGGGCAGGTTGAAGGGCTCGTCGACCAGGCGGTAGCCGATGACCGTGTAGACCGCGCCGAAGACGGTCATGAAGAGCGCGCCGATGCCGTACAGGCGGCGCAGCAGCGGGTCGGACAGGTGGCCGCCGAGCGTGCGGGCCAGCGCGCGCGGGCCGACCTTGCGGGCGCTGAAGTGCCGGGCCTTGGGGACGAGCAGGCGGAAGGCCACCGCGCACACCACGGCCATCAGCCCGACCGCGCCGAGCGCGGCGCGCCAGCCCCAGGCCTGGGCCACCCAGCCGGTGACGATCCGGCCCGACATGCCGCCGATGCTGTTGCCCGCCACGAACAGGCCGATCGCGGCGACCAGCGCCTTGGCCCGTACCTCCTCGGCGAGGAACGCCATCGCGGAGGCCGGCAGCCCGGCCAGCGCCACGCCCTGGACGGCGCGCAGGGCGACCAGCCAGCCCAGGTCGGGGGCGAACGGCACCAGCATCGCGATCACCGCGGCGACCGACAGGGAGGCGGTCATCATCGTGCGGCGGCCGAAGCGTTCGGACAGCGCGCTGAGCGGGATGACGGCCAGGGCCAGGCCGAAGGTCGCGGCCGACACG
This sequence comes from Streptomyces sp. NPDC059788, assembly GCF_042732265.1. Classification (NCBI taxonomy): domain Bacteria; kingdom Bacillati; phylum Actinomycetota; class Actinomycetes; order Kitasatosporales; family Streptomycetaceae; genus Streptomyces; species Streptomyces sp. NPDC059788. Next base: position 91,551 of record NZ_JBHWHY010000032.1, read on the forward strand.
GTCCAGCTGGCCTGGTCGGGCGTGACGGCGAGGTCGGCGGAGATCGCGGGGAGCAGCGCCTGCGTCGAGTACAGGAGCGCGAAGGTGGCGACGCCGGCGGCGAAGAGGGCGAAGCTCATCCGGCGGTAGCCGGGGCCGCCCGGGTGCAGCTTGGCGGCCTCGGGGTCGGCGGCCGGGCGCGCGTCGGCGGCGGGCGGCGCGGAGGGAGCGGGGGACGACTGTGCGGAGGCGTCGGCGCGCACGGTTGCCGACGCCCCGGTATCAGCGGGAGGCATGATCCGAACGTAAGCTCACCTGTCTCATGCGTCCAATGCATAGAAACGCCATAATCGATGCTGTGGCACATGACAGCAGTTCAGGGCGGTCTCTGACGCACGCCGGAAACAGAAAAGACACGCGGGGGCGGTCGGGCGAGCCGACGGAGACCGCGGATCTCGGGGCCGACTCCTGGGCGCTGGCCCTGACGCCCCGGCTCGCGCAGTTCGCCGCCGTCGCGCGCCACGAGCACGTCACGCGCGCCGCGCACGAACTGGGGATGCCGCAGTCCACGCTCAGCCGCGCCATCGTCCGCCTGGAGGGCGACCTCGGCGTGGCGCTCTTCGCCCGGCACGGCCGGACGCTCTCCCTGACACCCGCGGGCCGCGCCTTCCTGGCCTCCACCGAGCGCGCGCTGCTGGACGTCGAGCGTGCCACGGAGTCCGTACGGGCCGACACCGACCCCACAGCGGGCAAGGTCGCCTTCGGCTTCCTGCACACCATGGGCTCGGAGACCGTACCGGGTCTGATCCGCACCTTCCGCGCCGACCATCCGCGGGTGCGCTTCCAGCTCGTCCAGAACTACGGCGAGGCGATGATCGAGCGGCTGCGCGCGGGTGATCTGGACCTGTGCCTGACCTCGCCCGTGCCGGACTATCCCGACCTGGTCGCCCGCCGGCTGGACGAGCAGAAGCTGCGGCTGGTGGTGCCGGACGACCATCCGCTGGCGGGCCGGAAGCGGATACGGCTGGCCGAGGCCGCGGGGGAGCTGTTCGTCACCCTGGAGCCGGGGTACGGGCTGCGCCGGATCACCGACGCGCTGTGCGCCGAGGCCGGGTTCACCCCGAAGATCGCGTTCGAGGGGGAGGAGGCCGAGACGCTGCGCGGGCTGGTCGCCGCCGGTCTCGGGGTGGCGCTGCTGCCGCCGCCGGCCGTGCCGCGCCCGGGGGTCGCCGAGCTGACGGTCACGGCCCCGCGGGCGGTCCGCGAGATCGGCCTGGCCTGGCTGGAGGGCCACCCGGACACGCCTCCGGTGGCGGCGTTCAAGAAGTTCCTGCTGGGGCGGCGGGGGCAGTTGATTCCCCGGTGAGCGGGGAGGGGAACACGTACGGACGCACCGCCGCGCAAGGGGAGCGCGTACGGACCCACTGCCCCGGAAGGGACAGCCCCGAGCCGGCCGCCCTCAGTGCTTCAGCGACTCCCCGAAGCCCGCCGCCAGCGGCATCCGCAGCCCCAGCGGCGGCGGCGCCGCCAGCGCGTCCGCCACCGGCCGGGCGTAGCCGTGGGCGAAGAGCGAGCCCATCATGAAGTCGGCGGCCAGGGACAGGACTTCGGAGCGGTGCTGGTACAGGGCGTGGCCGTCCGAGTGGACCTCGAAGCGGCAGACGTCCCGGTTGATCTTCTTGGCGCGCTCCGCGTAGCGATAGGACAGGTCCGGGTCGGTCCGCTCGTCGTTCGTGCCGTGTACGAGCAGCACATGCCGGCCGACGAGCTGTTTCACCGGAACGGAGTCGACCCCCTCCGGGCCCAGGTCGGGAATCCACGGGGCCAGCGCCAGTACGGAGTTGACCGCCGGATGGCCCGCGGCGTGCAGCGCGGCGCGCGCGCCCATGCCCGTACCGACCAGGCAGACCGGGACGTCCCCGTAGCGCCGCACCACTTCCTCCAGCGCCCAGGCGGCGTCCGCCGCCGGGTGGGCCGCCGCGCCGTTCCAGCCACGGCAGCGGTAGTGCACGACATGGGCCACCAGGCCCTCGTGCCGTCCCGCGCGGGCCAGCCGGGCGGCCAGCGGCCGGGCCGCCAGGGTGGTCAAGGGGGAGGGCCGCCGGGTACCCGAAGGGCCGCCCTCGGGCAGTAACAGCGCGACGCCGCACACCGCCTGTCCCGCTCCGGCCGCTCCCCGCGGTTTCCCGAGCCGGGCACCGCGCACCGGCAACGCTTGCTGAGCCATGACCGAAACGATGGCAGAAGGCGGCGTGCGGGCCACCCCGTGTACGGGTCACCGTTGCGTATCGTTCGTGAAGCTCTACGCGCGTAGGCGCTACAGTGCCGAGATGACGAGCGAGACCACCACCCTTCCGACCGGTGACCAGATCCGCCGCGCGCCCAAGGTGCTCCTGCACGACCACCTCGACGGCGGCCTGCGCCCGGCCACCATCGTCGAGCTGGCCAGCCAGACCGGCTACAAGAGCCTGCCCGAGACCGACCCCGAAAAGCTCGGCGTCTGGTTCCGCGAGGCCGCCGACTCCGGTTCGCTGGAACGCTATCTGGAGACCTTCGCGCACACCTGTGCCGTCATGCAGACCCGCGAGGCCCTGACGCGGGTGGCGGCCGAGTGCGCCGAGGACCTGGCCGCCGACGGCGTCGTGTACGCCGAGGTCCGGTACGCGCCCGAGCAGCACCTGGAGCAGGGCCTGAGCCTCGAAGAGGTCGTCGAGGCGGTCAACGAGGGCTTCCGTGAGGGCGAACGGCGCGCCCGCGCGGCCGGCCACCGCATCCGCGTCGGCGCGCTGCTGACCGCCATGCGGCACGCGGCCCGCGCCCTGGAGATCGCCGAACTCGCCAACCGCTACCGCGACCTGGGCGTCGTCGGCTTCGACATCGCGGGCGCGGAGGCCGGCTTCCCGCCCACCCGCCACCTCGACGCCTTCGAGTACCTCAAGCGGGAGAACAACCACTTCACGATCCACGCGGGCGAGGCGTTCGGCCTGCCGTCGATCTGGCAGGCGCTCCAGTGGTGCGGCGCCGACCGCCTGGGCCACGGCGTGCGTATCACCGACGACATGGAGGTGGCGGACGACGGCACGGTCAAGCTGGGCCGCCTCGCCTCCTACGTACGGGACAAGCGCGTCCCGCTGGAGATGTGCCCCACCTCCAACCTCCAGACCGGCGCCGCGACCTCGTACGCGGAGCACCCGATCGGCCTGCTGCGCCGGCTCCAGTTCCGGCTGACGGTCAACACCGACAACCGTCTGATGAGCGGTACGAGCATGTCCCGGGAATTCGAGCACCTGGTCACGACATTTCGATACACGCTCGACGACATGCAGTGGTTCACCGTCAATGCGATGAAGAGCGCGTTCATTCCTTTCGATGAACGCCTGGCGATGATCAACGATGTCATCAAGCCCGGATACGCGGAACTGCGGTCCGAGTGGCTGTTCCGGCAGGTGGACACCGAGCCCGCGGTGATCAGCGACTATCGCTCCGAGTAACGGGTGCGGGAACGGGAAAAACGAACGGCCGGCGTGTCAAGTGTCGGCCGTTTTCCGTTCCCCGCGGGTGTTTGCGGCGTGTCGGTGGCGTCACTAGATTCCGATGCCGGTCGAACTCCCATCACAAGGATGTCTTTCCATGAAGCAGGGAACCGTCAAGACCCTCGGTGCCGCCGCTCTCGGTGTCGCCTTCGCCGCCTCCGCTGCCGGTACGGCCTCCGCCGCCGCGACGGCCGACGTGCCGGGCAGCGTGCCGGGCAACGTCTCGGGAGCGCTGCAGAGCCTGCCGGTCGAGCAGACCACCAAGGGCATCACCGGCGACCACGGTGGCCCCGAGCACAACCTGAAGGCCAACAACAAGGGCAACCTGCTCGGCGGCCTGCCCGCCGGCGGCATCACCAAGGCCCTGCCCATCGGCTGAGCCCGTCCCGGAGCGGGACATGGCCGTGCCCCGGACCGTACTGCGCGTACGGTCCGGGGCACGGCCATGTGTGCGGGCGCCCCGGGCTTCCCGGCCCGGGTGCGGTGCCCTGGCCGGCTACCAGGCGGTGCTGCGGGCCTTGTCCTCCGACGGTATGAACAGCCACAGGCCCAGGTAGAGCAGGAACTGCGGGCCGGGCAGCAGACACGAGAGAAGGAAGATCACGCGCATCGTGGCGGGTGTGGTGCCGAAGCGCCGCGCCAGCCCCGAGCACACTCCGGCGATCATCCTGTTGTTACGCGGGCGGACCAGTGCGGCGGCCATGGGTCTCGACTCCTTCTCGACCGGGTTCGGGACCGTGTGCCCCGATGTCTCAAAGGTAGGTCCGGGAGCCCGACAGGGCGTCGGCCTGCGGTGCGATATGCACCCTGGCCATCGTGGGGGTGGGCCGGGCGGGGGTGTCCTCCCTGCGGCGGAGCCGGGACCGCCACCCTGGTACGACCAGCAGGTGCGCGAGTACTACCCCGGTGGTGTTGAGCAGCACCATGTCCACGTCGAAGACCCGGCCGGGCACCCCGGCCTGCAGCAGCTCGATGCCCAGCGAGACCATCGCGCCGGTGAAGACCGTACGCGTCAGGGAGCCCAGCGGAGAAACGTTCAGGCGCCCCGCTGCCATCGGCAGCAGGATGCCCAGCGGCGCCAGCAGCAGCACCGCGCCCCCCAGGCTCTGCACGGCCTCCCACGGGCCGTGCGCCAGCTCGGCGCGGATCGTCGCCAGCGGCCGGAGGTTCGCGGCGGGCACCCACGGGACCGTACGGGGGCGCAGCGTCAGCCAGCCGACGATCAGCAGATGCGCGACGAGGAGGACGGCTCCCGCTGCGCGTATACGGAGGGCGGCGGTACCGCCGCGACCAAGACCCTGCACACAGGGCAGGACGCACCGACCGGCAGCCGTGGTTCCGTAAGGCCGCCGCCCGTACCGCAGCCGGTTCCGCCGTCCGTACCGCCGCGTATCGCTGCCGGTTCCGCCGCCCCCGCGCGGTGTCAGCCGGACGGTACGGGGCTGCCCCAGCCGGCGCTCTGCGCGCTCTCCGGATCGGTCCGCACGTCCGCCGTGCAGGCGAAGCGCTGCGGACGGGCGTCCCCGGGGCCGCCCAGCACCGCGGCGTGCGTCCGGCCCAGAGCCGCGCTCTCGCCGAAGGTGCAGGCGATCTGGGCCAGCGCGTACGACGGCAGATCCTCCGGCCGGGCACTGAGCCGCAGCGTCCCCTGCGGATCGCCCGCGCGCGGCCCGCCGACCTCCAGGTCCTCGGGCACCGCCGTACTGAACCCGGCCTCTTCCTCGACCGGCCCCGGCTGCTCCTGCAACTCGTCCAGCAGGGCGCGGGCCGTCTGGAGGCGGTCGGCGGGCTTCTGCTTGGGATACGTCACGGCCCGTTCCACCGGCGCCAGTGTCGAACTGCACACCAGGTAGACCGTGACGGGGGAGCTGTCGGGCTGCGCGGGGGCCACGGAGCCTGCAGGAACCTTGCAGCTGACGCGTGAGGGCGCGTTCCCGGCGTCGACCGGGACCGACGTACCGCGGATGCCGCAGCTCGCGAGGGCCGGCACGAGGGCGGCCAGGGCCACGGCCGTCAGCGCGGCGGCCCGGCGCCGGGGGCGGAGCCGGGTCCGGGTGCCGGACGGGGTGCGGGTGCGCGTACGGCTGGGGATACGGGTACGGATGTGCCGTGTCATCGGCCGTCACCGCCTTCCGCGTCGCCGCGGGGCTCCCTGGGCTCCCCGGGCTCCCTCGACTCCTTGGGCTCCCTTGACTCCTTGGATTCCCCGGGCCCCGTGCCACTGGGACCGGCGTCCGCGTCGGTGCCCGCGTCCTGGGCCGGGTCCGTCAGCGGGTCGGAGGTCCCCACCGGCAGCCGCAGGGTGAAGACCGCGCCGCCCTCCGGCGAGTTCGCCGCCGTGATCTCGCCGCCGTGGATATGGGCGTTCTCCAGTGCGATCGACAGGCCCAGGCCGCTGCCCTCCGACCGCGGCCGGGACGCGCTGGCCTTGTAGAAGCGGTCGAAGACGTGCGGCAGGACCTCCTCCGGGATGCCGGGCCCGTGGTCCCGTACCCGGATCAGCAGATCCTTGCCGTCCGGCGTGGTCTCGGTGCGGATGGACACCCGGACCGGCGAGCCGCCGTGCTTGAGCGCGTTGCCGATGAGGTTGGCGAGGATGACGTCGAGGCGGCGCGGGTCCAGGCGGGCCACGATGCCGCGCTCGGCGTCCAGCTCCACCGCGTCCAGCCACGCCCGCGCGTCGATGCACGCGGTCACCTGGTCCGCGACGTCCACGTCGTCCTGCACCAGGCGCGCCGTCCCCGCGTCGAAGCGGGTCACCTCCATCAGATTCTCCACCAGGTCGTTCAGCCGCCGGGTCTCGCCGACCACCAGCTTCACCGCGGGCGCGATCATCGGGTCGAGGGAGTCCTCCTCTTCCTCCAGCACCTCGGTGACCGCGGTGATCGCCGTCAGCGGCGTGCGCAGCTCGTGCGACATGTCGGCGACGAACCGGCGGGAGGACGCCTCGCGTCCGCTCAGCTCCGCCACCCGCTGTTCCAGGCGCTCGGCCGTACGGTTGAAGGTGCGCGAGAGGTCGGCGAGTTCGTCGGTGCCGGTCACCCGCAGCCGGGTGTCCAGCCGGCCCTCGCCCAGCTGCCGGGCCGCGTGGCCCAGCCGCTGCACGGGCCGCAGCACGGTGGTCGCGGCGGCCTGCGCGAGCAGCGCCGAGCCGACCAGGGCCAGCGCCGTGGCGATGCCCAGCGACCACGCCAGCGAGTTGAGGTCCTGCCGCTCGGTGGCCAGCGACTTGACCATGTAGCCGGTCGGTCCGCCGCCGTTCATCCGGGCCCCGGCGACCAGGTACGGGGTGTCGTGCAGCTCCTTGCGCTGCCAGTACATGTGGTACGGGGCGCTGTTGCCGTCGTCGAGCGCGCGCTTCTCGTTGACCGCCGTCGTCAGCGACTTGGGCACCGTGCGGGGCGTGAGGAGGTCCTTGTCGGTGGACGCGGCGCACTGCTTGCCGTCCTCGCCCTGCGCGACGAGCAGGACGGCGTAGTTCTGCGGCCCGCCCGCCATCTGCCGCGCGGCGTCCTGCAGCTCCGCGCAGCGCGGGCGCAGCGGCAGCGAACGGGTGCTGTCCTCCAGCGACTTGCGGAAGTCGTTGAGGGCGGAGTTCTGGGTGCGGTCCAGCACGGTGTTGCGGTTGAGCCAGTACGCGATGCCGGAGGCGGAGACCGCCGCGGTCAGCGCGACCAGCGCGAAGACGACGACCAGCCGCAACCGCAGGCTGGTCCAGCGCAGCAGGCCGAGCGCCCGCACGCACCGCCGGGCGAAGGAGGGGCGCCTCGGCGCGCCCTCGCCGTCCCCGGCCGCTTCGGCGCCCGTACGGCCCGCCACGTCCTCGTCCTTCCTGCCCGCGCCCTGCCGGGCCCCGCCCGGCGGGCCGTCCTCACGGTCCGTGTCCGGACCGGGCGAGCGCTTCGTCACTGTGGGGTGTCCAGCCGGTAGCCGACACCACGGACCGTACGGATCAGGGTCGGCGAGGACGGCACGTCCTCCACCTTCGCCCGCAGCCGCTGTACACACGCGTCCACCAGGCGCGAGTCACCGAGGTAGTCGTGCTCCCACACCAGCCGCAGCAGCTGCTGCCGGGACAGTGCCTGCCCGGGGCGGCGGCTCAGCTCCAGCAGCAGGCGCAGTTCGGTGGGGGTCAGCTGGAGGTCCTCGCCGTTCTTGGTGACGGTCATGGCCGATCGGTCGATGACCAGGGAACCGAACGTCGCCGCGTCGTTGGACTCGCGCTCCCCGCGCCGCAGCACGGCCCGGATACGGGCGTCCAGCACCCGGCCCTGCACCGGCTTGACCACGTAGTCGTCCGCGCCGGACTCCAGCCCGACGACCACGTCGATGTCGTCGTTGCGGGCGGTCAGCAGGATGATGGGCAACTGGTCCGTACGCCTGATCCGCCGGCACACCTCGAAACCGTCGATGCCCGGCAGCATCACGTCCAGCACGATCAGGTCCGGGCGCTGCTCGCGCAGCAGCTTCAGGCCGTCCTCGCCCGTCGCCGCGGTCACCACACGGTGACCCTGGCGTGACAGGGAGAGTTCGAGGGCCGTGCGGATGGCGTCGTCGTCCTCGATCAGCAACAGGAAAGGCACACCGGCCATTCTGGCCCATGGGCGACCACGACTTCGACCGGCGCGGTGTCCGCGCGGTGCCGGTACCCCGCCCCGTACCGGGCCCCGCCCCCGACTCGCCCGGCGCCCGGGGAGTGTGCGGGCGGTGCGCACACCCCGACCCTCCCGCTGTGACAGGGCTGTGACAGACGGCAGACAGCGTCATGAAACTGCTCCGGCAGGCTTTTCCCATCACGAACCAAGAGCAGGGTCTACCGACGGGGGGCGCGCGATGAACACACTGCACAGCACCACTACCAGCGCAGTCATCACGCGTCTGCACGATGTCGGCCGGGCCGCCGAGAAGTCCGGTGCCGTGGGCGGGCGGGGGTGCGCTCGCGGCACCGGACGTCATCGCATCCCTTACATGGTCGCGATCGACGCGATGACGCAGCATGACGGGGGGCACGGGGGAACCGACGGGGGCGACGGCGGTTCCGCCGGCGGACCGGCGTACAGGGAAGGCACGGGGGAACGGCGCTCCGCGTCGCAGGCGGAGGAAACGGGGGACGCCGCCGCGGCGTTCACCGCCTACGTCCAGGAGCGCCGCGCTTCCCTGTACGCCACCGCCTACCACCTGACCGGTGACCGCTTCGAGGCCGAGGACCTGCTGCAGAGTGCGCTGTTCTCGACCTACCGGGCGTGGGACCGGATCAGCGACAAGGCGGCGCTGGGCGGCTACCTGCGCCGCACGATGACCAACCTGCACATCAGCGCGTGGCGCCGCCGCAAGCTGAACGAGTACCCGACCGAGGAGCTGCCGGAGACGGCCGGGGACGCGGACGCGATGCGCGGCACGGAGCTGCGCGCGGTGCTGTGGCAGGCGCTGGCCCGGCTGCCCGAGACGCAGCGCACGATGCTGGTGCTGCGCTACTACGAGGGCCGTACGGACCCGGAGATCGCGGACATTCTCAACATCAGTGTCGGCACGGTGAAGTCCAGCATCTGGCGCTCGCTGCGCCGGCTGCGCGAGGACGATGTCCTCAGCTTCGGCCGTGACGAGCAGGAGTCCTTCGGCGAGCTGGTGGCCTGAGGGCGGGGAAAGCGGGGGACACGGGGGAGAACCGAGGGGGGATACGGGGGGATGAGGAGCGGGTTCGGCCGGCCGGGGGGTCCGGGGCGAATCCGCTCCTTCGCCATCGGGGCCCGCTGTGTGCGGGCCCCGCGCTCCGTTCAGGCGCAGACTTCCGTGGGGCTCTCGGTGATCCGCGGGGCCGGGGCGGCCCCGCCGTCCGGAGTCCGCGCCGCCGCTATCCGCGCCAGCGCCTCCGGCTTGGCGCACGGGTGGGCGCCCAGCGCGGTGTGCCGGGCGACGATGGCGCGCTCGGCGCGCAGCAGGCGCAGGCCGCGGCGCAGCAGGTAGAGGACCGGCTTGCGGCCCTCGCGCAGGTCGCGGGCCAGCCGCCGACGGAACGTCGTGGTGGGGCGGCCGCGCAGGCACAGCGCGTCGGCCAGCAGGCCCGCCGCACGGCAGCGTTCGACGATGTCCGCCGCGAAGATGCCCTCGGCGACGAACAGGGGCGCGTCGCCCCGCTCCAGAACCGTTTCGCCGGTCCGTGCGCTGGCGGAGATGTCGTACACCGGTACGGCCGTGCGCCCCGTACGGCACAGCTCCGCGATCGCGGCGACGGCTGCGGACGCGTCCCACGACAGCGGTGAGTCCCAGTCGGCGCCGCCGCCGTCGGGCAGCAGCGGCAGCGTCGGATCGGTGCCCTCCTTGTAGAAGTCGTCGAGGTTGAGCACGGGCAGGCCACTGCGGGCGGCGAGGGACGACTTGCCGGAGCCGGAGGGGCCGGTCAGCAGGACGACCCGGGCGGCGGGCGGCCGGGCGGCGGTGTGGGAGCTCACGGGCAGCCATTGTCGCGCATTGGGCCGTGAGGGTTACGCGGCGCGCCCGCGCTGGAAAGCCCCGGCCTGCCTCAACTACGCTAAGCGATCGTTCGATTACGCACATAACGTTACGTCACAACGCACAGGCAGGTGGCACATGGCCTCTTACGCACGTCCCCGGCACCGGCGCCGCGTACCGCGTTCCACGATGCGCGTAGGGCTGGCGCTCTCGGTGGCCGCCGCGGCCCTCGCGGCGGCCGGCGCGGCACCGGCGGGCGCGGCGGAACCGGGCCACGGCGACCCGAACAAGGAGGCGCGGCAGGCGCTGACGGGAGCGCTGCTGCACGCCGTGGCGGGCGGCGTCGGCCCGATCAAGAAGCTCAAGCTGGACCCGCTGGCGGGCACCGCGGCGGACCCGCTGACCAACAAGATCGGCACCCAGATCGCCGACTTCAAGCCGCTGACCACGGGCATCGTCACGGACCCGATCGCGGGCGGCGCCGCGCTGGAGGATCTGCCGCTGGTCGGCAAGGTCGTGGGCCTGCTGCCCGGTTGAGGACGCCGGGCGCACGGCGGAACGCGGACCGCCCGCCCCCATGGACGGATGAGGGCGGGCGGCGGCGGGTTCCCGCGGGCGAGGGTGCCCGCGGCCGGGGGTCAGACCCCCATCGGGTGCCAGACCGTCTTGGTCTCCAGGAAGGCCAGCATCCGTTCCGTACCGGGGTCGGCGGTCCAGTCGGCGGACGCGCCGTCCACAGCCTGTGGGCGCAGGACGCGCTTGAGGTTGTCGGCCGCGGCCGTCTCCAGCGCCTTGACCAGCTCGGCGTCGGCCGCCGCGCCCGCCAGGTCGATCGCGTTGACGTCCTGGTGCGCGGCCAGCGGCCCGCCCAGTTCGCCCCCGCGCCCGGACAGTACGTTGACCACACCGCCGGGCAGGTCGGAGGTGGCCAGCACCTCGCCCAGCGACAGCGCGGGCAGCGGGGACTTCTCGCTCGTGACGACCACGACCGTGTTGCCCGTGACGATCGCCGGGGCGATCACCGACACCAGGCCGAGGAACGACGACTCCTGCGGCGCCAGCACGGCCACCACGCCGGTCGGCTCCGGGGAGGAGAGGTTGAAGTACGGCCCGGCGACCGGGTTCGCGGAGCCCGCGATCTGGGCGACCTTGTCGGACCAGCCCGCGTACCAGACCCAGCGGTCGATCGCCGCGTCCACCTGCGCCGCGGCCTTGGCCTTCGACAGGCCCTCGGCGTCGGCGACCTCGGCGGCGAACTGCTCGCGGCGGCCCTCCAGCATCTCCGCGACGCGGTAGAGGATCTGGCCGCGGTTGTAGGCCGTGGCGCCGGACCAGCCGCCGAACGCCTTACGGGCCGCGACGACCGCGTCCCGGGCGTCCTTGCGGGAGGACAGCGGGGCGTTGGCGAGCCACTTGCCCTTTGCGTCGGTCACCTCGTACACCCGCCCGCTCTCGGACCGGGGGAACTTGCCCCCGACGTACAGCTTGTAGGTCTTGAGAACGCTCAAGCGATCAGACATCGAGGTACGCCTCCAGACCGTGCCGGCCGCCCTCGCGGCCGAAGCCCGACTCCTTGTAGCCGCCGAACGGCGAGGCCGGGTCGAACTTGTTGAACGTGTTGGACCAGACGATGCCCGCCCGGAGCTTGCTCGCCATCCACAGGATGCGCGAGCCCTTCTCCGTCCAGACGCCCGCCGACAGGCCGTACGGGGTGTTGTTGGCCTTGGCGACCGCCTCTTCCGGCGTACGGAAGGTGAGCACCGACAGCACCGGCCCGAAGATCTCCTCCTGGGCGATGCGGTGGGCCTGCGTGACGCCGGTGAACAGCGTCGGCGCGAACCAGTAGCCCGCGTCGGGCAGCTCGCAGGCCGGGGCCCAGCGTTCGGCGCCCTCGGCCTCGCCCGCGTCGGCCAGCTCCGTGATGCGGGCCAGCTGCTCGGCGGAGTTGATCGCGCCGATGTCGGTGTTCTTGTCGAGCGGGTCGCCGACGCGCAGCGTGCTCATCCGGCGCTTGAGCGCCGCCAGCAGCTCGTCCTGCACGGACTCCTGCACCAGCAGGCGCGAGCCCGCGCAGCAGACGTGGCCCTGGTTGAAGAAGATGCCGTTGACGATGCCCTCGACGGCCTGGTCGATCGGCGCGTCGTCGAAGACGATGTTCGCGGCCTTGCCGCCCAGCTCCAGGGTGAGCTTCTTGTCCGTACCGGCGACGGTACGGGCGATCGCCTTGCCGACCTCGGTCGAGCCGGTGAAGGCGACCTTGTTGACGTCCGGGTGCGCGACCAGCTCGGCGCCGGTCGAGCCGTCGCCGGTGAGGATGTTGACGACGCCCTTGGGCAGGCCCGCCTGGCGGCAGATGTCCGCGAAGAACAGCGCGGACAGCGGCGTGGTCTCGGCGGGCTTGAGGACGACGGTGTTGCCGCAGGCCAGCGCCGGGGCGATCTTCCACGCCAGCATCAGCAGCGGGAAGTTCCACGGGATGACCTGGCCGGCCACGCCCAGCGGCTTCGGGTCGGTGCCGTAGCCCGCGTGGCCCAGCTTGTCGGCCCAGCCCGCGTAGTAGAAGAAGTGCGCGGCGACCAGCGGCAGGTCGGAGTCGCGGGACTCGCGGATCGGCTTGCCGTTGTCCAGCGACTCCAGGACGGCCAGCTCGCGGGAGCGCTCCTGGATGATCCGCGCGATGCGGAAGAGGTACTTGGCGCGCTCGGCGCCGGGCAGCGCCGACCACTTCTCGAACGCCTTGCGGGCGGCCTTGACGGCCCGGTCCACGTCCTCGGAGCCGGCCTGCGCGACCTCGGAGAGGACCTCCTCGTTCGCGGGCGAGACGGTCTTGAAGACCTTGCCGCCGGCCGCGTCGGTGAACTCGCCGTCGATGAACAGGCCGTAGGACGGCGCGATGTCGACGACGGCGCGCGACTCGGGCGCCGGTGCGTATTCGAATGCTGAGCTCATCGGTTCAGTCCACCGTGACGTAGTCGGGGCCGGAGTAGCGGCCGGTGCTGAGCTTCTGGCGCTGCATCAGCAGGTCGTTGAGCAGGCTGGAGGCGCCGAAGCGGAACCAGTCGGCGGTCAGCCACTCCTCGCCCAGCGTCTCGTTGACCATGACCAGGTACTTCATCGCGTCCTTGGTCGTACGGATGCCGCCGGCCGGCTTCACACCGACCTGTACCCCGGTCGTGGCGTGGAAGTCGCGGACGGCCTCCAGCATCAGCAGGGTCACCGGCGGGGTGGCGTTGACGGCCACCTTGCCCGTCGAGGTCTTGATGAAGTCGGCGCCCGCGAGCATCGCGAGCCAGGAGACCCGGCGCACGTTGTCGTACGTCTGCAGCTCGCCGGTCTCGAAGATCACCTTCAGGTGGGCGTACGAGCCGTCCTCGCGGCGGCACGCCTCCTTGACCTGCTTGATCTCTTCGAAGACGGACATGTACCGGCCGGACAGGAAGGCGCCGCGGTCGATCACCATGTCGATCTCGTCGGCGCCGGCCGCGACCGCGTCACGGGTGTCGGCCAGCTTGACGGGCAGCGCGGCCCGCCCCGCCGGGAAGGCGGTGGCGACGGAGGCGACGGAGATGCCGGAGCCGGTCAGGGCCTCCTTGGCCGTCGCCACCATGTCGGGGTAGACGCAGATCGCGGCGACCTTGGGGGTGCCGCGGTCGGAGGGGTCGGGGTTGATCCCCTTGGCGCACAGGGCCCGGACCTTGCCCGGGGTGTCCGCTCCTTCGAGCGTCGTCAGGTCGATCATCGAGATGGCGAGATCGATGGCGTACGCCTTCGCCGTGGTCTTGATCGAGCGGGTGCCGAGGGTCGCGGCGCGGGCCTGGAGGCCGACCGCGTCGACGCCCGGGAGGCCGTGCAGGAAGCGGCGCAGCGCACCGTCGGAGGCGGTCACGTCCGCCATCGACGCCAGACGCCCCGCGGCTTCCTTGCCGTATGCGGGAACAGTGGTGGGCATGGTCACGAGGGGAGCATATCTACGCGCGTAGCTGCATGTCACCCCCCTGTGGACGGATACGGGCGCGGCGCCCGTCCCGCCGGCGTCCGGCGCCTGCCTTTGTAACGGTCCGCGGGGGCCGTGCAACAGCTGTACGCAGGCCTTCTGTAACAGGTACGCCGGGGAGTGATGGGCTTCTGTGCGGCGACCGTTACACAACAGCGGACGGGTCGTCACGGCCGTCCCCTACCGTCATTACTGCCGCACCGCACCGCAGCACTTTCCGGCCTTCCGTACGAAGGGCGGCGGATGTGGTCTCGTCGCCGAACGACCGACCATTCAACGGGGGTTCCCCATGACCGCACAGTCCGCTCGCCGCACGCTGCGCGCCGCCGTCGCGTCCGCCGCGCTGGGGGCCGCCGTGCTCGGCTCCGCCTCCGGTGCCCTCGCCGCCTCGCCCGCCTCCCCCGTGACGGCCGTCACCGGCAAGCCCGCAGCCGACGGCGCCGCCCGCTACGCGGGACAGCCGGTCGCCATCGGCAACGGCATGGTGGCCGTGCTGCGCAACGTGCCGTCCGCCGGCGGACCCGAGGCGTGGATCCGTTACGTCGGCCCGCAGTGGAAGCCGGGCGACTGGTATCTGGTGCGGGTGCTCGGCCTGCTCGACCGCGCCCACCCGAGCGCGCACCTGAAGGGACTGTCCCTGCGGCTGGACGGCGCCTCGGGCCCGGCCCCGAAGCTGCACGTCAGCGGCGGCACCGGCGGTCCGAGGACCTACGCGCTGCCGAAGTCCGGCGGGTTCGTCACCGGCGGGAAGAAGACCGCGGGCGAGAGCGGCGGGCAGCCGGGTTCCGCCCACGAGCTCACCGGCGGCAAGGCCCCCGGCGGCCACCGGAGCTGCACCGTCACCCGCCGCGTGGCCATCGGCGGCGGCAGCCTCGCCGTACTGACCCGCGGCCCCCAGGGGCCCGGGGCGACGTTCGAGGACGGTACGGGCAAGAAGGTGCCGGGCGCCTCCCTCGACCGTGCGCACCCGACCCTGGCCCGCTTCGGCGCGAAGATCATCAGCCCGTACGGCGCCCACCCCAAGCTCCGCTTCAAGATGCAGGGCGGCAGCTACCCGCCCGGCATCGCCAACTACCCCGCCCTGCCCAAGGGCTGCGCCCAGGCCGCTCCGGCCGGCAAGGGCGGCACGGCCGGCGGCTCGCACGCCGCCAAGCCCTCGCACGCCGCCAAGCCGGCCGGCAGCAAGCCCGCGGGCGCCATCGGCGCGCAGGCCACCCCGGCCGGCAGCCAGACCAAGGTTCTGCCCAAGGGCGCCGTGGCCGCCGGTTACGAGGGCCCGGAGCAGCCGGACACCACCCCGCTGTTCGCCGCGGGCGGCGCGTTCGCCGCGGCCGGTGCCGCGGGCGTCGTCTTCGCGGTGCGCCGCCGCCGGCAGTCCGAGGGGACGTGGTGCTGAGCCGCCGCCCCGAGCGGCGCCGGACGGGCCGTCTGCCGACGGCGGCCTGTCTGCTTCTCCTCGTGCTCGGCGGCGCACTGATCACCCGGGGTGTCCTGGACGGCGGCGCCTCACGCGCCGCGCCGTCCGTACACGTCGCGAACGCCGGTGTCCCCACCGCGGCCCCGCGCGCGACGGCACCGGCCGCCCTGCCCGCCGCCCGCCCCGTGCGCGTCCGCATACCGGCCGCGGGCGTGGACACCCGCCCGGTCCTCGACCTGGGCCTCGCCGCCGACGGCACGGTCCAGGTGCCGTCCGTCGCGCAGGCCGACCGGATCGGCTGGTACGACCGGGGCGTCACCCCCGGCGAGACCGGCCCCGCCGTCCTCATCGGCCACTACGACACCGTTGAGGGCCCGGCCGTACTGAGGAACGTCGGCCGCATCGCGACCGGCGACAGGATCTACGTCGACCGCGCGGACGGCCGCACCGCGGTCTTCGCCGTCCGCGCGCTCCAGCAGGTCGACAAGAAGGCGTTCCCCACCCAGCGGGTCTACGGCGACACCGACCGGCCCGAGCTGCGCCTGGTCACCTGCGGCGGCGGCCTGGTGGACGGCCACCGGCCGGACAACATCGTGCTCTACGCCGATCTGGTGACGGCCTGACGCGGGACCGCCGTACGGGCGGCGCCCCCGGCGTACGAATGATGCCGTAACGCAATGTCCGGCTTCCGGACGCTCAGGCAGAATCGGCAGCATGACGACGCCCGGACAGTCCTCCACACCACAGGAGCAGTACGCGGACCGCAGCTACCGCTCGCCCGCCGCCCTCGCCGCCGGGGTGCTGCTGCTCGCGCTGGCCGCCTGGCTGGGCGGTGACGCGGTGGTGCGCGGCGAGGCGCACACCAAGCTGACGGCGGTGGCCGGGCTGCTGTTCGTGGTGCCGCTGGTGGTCGCCTTCACGCTGCGTCCGCTGGTGCGGGCGGGCGCGGACCGGCTGGTGGTGCGCAATCCGTTCCGTACGATCACGCTGCCCTGGGCGGCGGTCGCGGACCTGCGGGCGTCGTTCTCCAGCGAGGTCTTCACGGCGGACGGCACGAAGTACCAGCTCTGGTCGATCCCGGTGTCGCTGCGGCAGCGCAAGAAGGCGAACCGCAAGGCGCAGCGCGCGGCGGGCGGCGCGGTCGGCCGTCACTACGAGCTGCACCCGGGCACCTCCACGGGAGGCGGGACGGAGGTGCCGCGCGCCACCGCCGACCGGTCGCTCGACGAACTCCGGGAGCTCCGGGAGCGCGGCGCCGGGCGGGAAGGCGCGCAGGGCGGCCCGGTGGTCAAGTGGGCGTACGAGGTGCTGGTGCCGTGCGTCGTGGGCGCGGTGGCGCTGGCGGTGCTCGTCGCGCTGTAGGCGCGGGCGCGGCGGCCCGTCAGGGCGGCCCTCCGTACACCAGCGTCATGTACGCGCCGAAGTACGCCGAGCCCAGCGCGGCCGCCGACAGGGCCAGCACGGCCACACGGCGGTGCGCGCGGGCGATCGCCAGCGCCAGGGGGAGCAGCAGCGGGAATCCGGGCAGCAGGAAACGGGCCCGGGGGAAGAAGACACCGCCGCTGCCCAGGACGACCAGCAGCAGGACACCGCTGAACACCAGCAGCGGCAGGGGCTGCCGGTCGCACACGCACAGCAGGTAGAGCGCCACCGACACCAGCAGCACCAGGGCCACCACGACCAGGAAGAACTGCGGGTGTGACGGGTAGATGAAGGTGTCGCGGAACGCGCGCAGCGTCTGCTCACCGCCGTCCCACTGGTTCGTCCACTGCCGCTGGACCGCGAAGTAGCCGTCGGCGCGCCCCAGGCGCAGGCCCACCCACCCGACGTACGCGAGCCAGCCGAGCGGCGCCAGCAGCATGCCGAGGACGATCCGGCGGACCCGGCGGCGGTCCGGGGGCAGGGGCGCGGCCGTAGTCGTAGCCGTACGCGTGACCGGCTCAGGCGCGGCGGCGCGGCGCACCCGCCACAGGGCGACGACGGCGCTGACACAGACCGCCGCGACGAGTGCGAGGCCGGTGGGGCGGGTGAGACCGGCGAGCAGGCAGAGGGCGCCGGCCGCGACCCAGCGGTCGGACAGCACGGCATACAGGGACCAGGCCACCAGCGCGGTGAACAGCGATTCCGTATAGCCCATCCACTGCACGGCGGCGACCGGCGTGGCACCCCACAGCACGGCCAGCACGGTGCCGACCCGGGCCCCGTACAGCCGCTCACCCACCGCGAAGATCCCCCAGGCGGCCAGCAGCGCGCAGCCGGCCGCGACGGCCAGTCCCACGGACGCGCGGGAGCCGGGCGTCACCCCCGCGACGGCCTTCACCACCACCGGATACAGCGGGAAGAAGGCGAGGTTGCTCTCGTTGAAGCCGTTCTCGTCGAACGCGTACGAGTAGCCGTGCTCCGCGATGCCCAGGTACCAGCGGGAATCCCACCGGTTGGCCAGGAGCGGCCACAGACCGCGGTGCTGGAGGTGCGCCCACTTCATCAGCACGAGAGTGCCCAGCAGCCGTACGGCGGTGTAGCCGAGGAGTGCGGGGCCGGCGCGGCGCAGCAGGTTCCCGGCCGCTCGTACGGCGGGGCCGCGGGAGGAGGAGGGCGCAGTCGGCGCGGCGGTCGCGGCGGCCGGGCCGGACGCGGTCGGGGTCGGGAACACTGCGGCAACTCCTGGGAGGGCTGGGCAGGTTGTCGGACCAGATCAGACTGTCCCGGAGCGCGGCCGGCCGGGCGGGCGCGCTGCGTCAGGTGCAGTACGGCTGCCACCCGTACGGGGGAAAGGAGTGGGCCCCGGGAACCTTGCGGTCCCGGGGCCCACTCCTACGTGACAGCCGTGCGCGATCGGGTCAGATGCCGGCCGCCGCCGACAGGTCCGCCTTGATCGCGCCGAGCACCGCGTCGGCCTTGGCCCGCGCCGCGCCCAGCCCCTGGGCGTCGGCGACCGGCACCACGACCTCCAGGTAGCACTTCAGCTTGGGCTCGGTGCCGCTGGGCCGCACCACCACCCGGCCGCCCTCGACGCCGTCCTGCTCCGACCCCGCGAGGTAGTAGCGCAGACCGTCGGTGGGCGGCAGCGTGTCCGTCCCTTGGGAGAGGTCGTCGGAGGACGACACGGCCAGGCCCGCCAGCGCGGCCGGCGGCTGCTCGCGCAGCCGGCGCATGGCCGACGCGATCAGCGACAGGTCCTCGACGCGGACCGACAGTTGGTCGGTGGCGTGCAGGCCGAACTCCAGGGCCAGGTCGTCCAGCAGGTCCGTCAGCGTGCGGCCGGACTGCTTGAGCTCGGCCGCCAGCTCGGTGATCAGCAGGGCGGCGGTGATGCCGTCCTTGTCCCGTACGCCCTCGGGGTCGACGCAGTAGCCCAGCGCCTCCTCGTACGCGTACCGCAGGCCGTCCACGCGGGCCAGCCACTTGAAGCCGGTCAGCGTCTCCTCGTACGGCAGCGACGCCCCGGCGGCGATCCGCGACATCAGCGTGGACGAGACGATCGTGGTGGCGAAGGTGCCGGCCGCCTGCTTGCTGACCAGGTGCGCGGCCAGCAGCGCGCCGACCTCGTCGCCGCGCAGCATCCGCCAGCCGTCCTCGGTGCCGGGGGCCGGCACGGCGACGGCGCAGCGGTCCGCGTCCGGGTCGTTGGCGACGACGATGTCCGGCCCCACGGAGCGCGCCGTCGCGAAGGACAGGTCCATCGCGCCCGGCTCCTCCGGGTTGGGGAAGGCCACGGTCGGGAAGTCCGGGTCCGGCTCGGCCTGCTCGGCGACCACCGTCGGCGCCGGGAACCCGGCCCGTGCGAAGGCGGCCACCAGCACGTCCCGGCCGACGCCGTGCATCGGCGTGTAGACCACCTGGGTGTCGCGCGGCGAGCCCGGCGTGAGCACCGCGTCCGTACGGGCCAGGTACGCCTGGAGGACGTCCTCGCCCAGCACCTCCCAGCCCTCCTCGGGCCGCGGCACGCCGTCCAGCGGCCCCACGGCCGCGATCCGCTCCGCGATCAGGCCGTCGGCGGGCGGCACGATCTGCGAGCCCTCACCGAGGTACACCTTGTAGCCGTTGTCGCGCGGCGGGTTGTGGCTGGCGGTGACCTCGACGCCCGCGACGGCGCCCAGGTGCCGTATCGCGAAGGCCAGGACAGGGGTCGGCAGCGGGCGCGGCAGCACCGCGGCGCGCAGGCCCGCTCCCACCATCACGGCCGCGGTGTCCCGCGCGAAGTCCGCGCTCTTGTAGCGGGCGTCGTATCCGACGACGACGAGGCCGTCCGCCTGTCCCTGGTCCTTCAGGTACGCGGCCAGCCCGGCCGCGGCCCGGATGACGACGGCGCGGTTCATCCGCATCGGACCCGCGCCCAGTTCCCCGCGCAGCCCGGCGGTGCCGAACTGCAGGGTGCCCGCGAACCGGGCGGACAGCTCGTCCAGGTCCTCGGCGTCGATGAGCTTGCCCAGCTCCTCGCGGGTTTCGGGGTCGGGGTCCTCGGCCAGCCATGCCTTCGCCCGGCTGATCAGCTCCGCGGAATCGGTTGCCACGTGATGCTCCTGCCTCTGGTTGCGGTGGGGGAAGCGCTCGGCGCGTTAACGCTTACCCATTCCGCGTGGTTGTTCGACCGGCGGGCGCGCGGGCACCGGGTCGCGCGCGCCGCGCCGGGGCGGTTGCTCAGAGCTTGCCGAGCACCTGGGCGAGCAGGCTGCCCATGCGGGTCGCGGAGTCGCGGCCGGCCTGGAGCACCTCTTCGTGGTTGAGCGGCTCGCCGGTCATGCCCGCGGCGAGGTTGGTCACCAGGGACAGTCCGAGCACCTCGGCGCCGGCCTCGCGGGCGGCGATGGCCTCCAGGACGGTGGACATGCCGACCAGGTCCGCGCCCAGCGTGCGGAGCATCTTGATCTCGGCAGGGGTCTCGTAGTGCGGGCCGGGGAGCTGGGCGTACACGCCCTCCTCCAGCGTCGCGTCGACCTCCTTGCACAGCGCGCGCAGGCGCTGCGAGTACAGGTCGGTCAGGTCGACGAAGCGGGCGCCGACGATGGGGGAGGTGGCGGTCATGTTCAGGTGGTCGCCGATGAGGACCGGCTGGCCGGGGCTCATGCCGTCCCGCAGGCCGCCGCACCCGTTGGTGAGCACCACGGTCTTGCAGCCGGCGGCGACGGCGGTCCGCACACCGTGTACGACGGGGGCCACGCCGCGGCCCTCGTAGTAGTGCGTACGTCCCAGGAAGACCAGGGCCCGCTTCTCGCCGAGCTGGTACGAGCGGACCTTGCCGCCGTGGCCCTCGACGGCGGGCGCCGGGAAGCCGGGCAGCTCGGTGACCGGGAATTCGTGCTCGGGCGCGCCCAGGGCCTCGGCGGCCGGGGCCCAGCCGGAGCCCATCACCAGGGCGACGTCGTGGGTCTCGGCGCCGGTCAGCTCGCGCAGGCGGGCAGCGGCGTCGGCGGCGGCGCCCTGCGGGTCGCGCGCGATGTCCGGGGTAACAGATGCGTTCACGCGGACGAGGGTAGCCGGTAAATGCCTACGCGCGTAGATGTCCCGGCCGACGGCATCGCGCGGATCTGTTCGTAGATCTCTACGAAAGGTCCGTGGGTATGACGCGAAAGGGCCGCCGCGGCGCCGGTCCCACCGCCCGTCGCTCCTGTGGCGCCCGTCGTTCGCGGGGCCGGGGTGCCGTCACCGGGCGCCCCGCGGCGCCCGCCCGCCTCAGCAGGGGCGTTTGCGCAGCTCCATCACATAGTCGTGCGGCGCCCCCGCCGACTCCGCCGCGTCGGCGATCTCGCCGAGGTAGCGCGCGGAGGGGAGGCCGCCCTCGTAGCCGTTGAGGACGTACAGCCAGGTGGCCTCGTCGCCGTCGAGGGTGTGGACCCGCACGCGCATCCGGCGGTAGATGTCCATGCCCACGCCCTCCCAGCGGTCCATGGACTCCTCGTCCATGGGCGCGATGTCGTAGAGGGCGACGAAGACCTGTGAGCGGGGGGCCTCGACGATCGTCGGCAGCGCTCCCTCCCAGCCCATCTGTTCCCCGCCGAACGTGAGCCGCCAGCCGTTGAGCCAGCCGGTGCCGCGCAGCGGCGAGTGCGGAGCGCGGCGGGTCATCAGCCGCGCGTCGAGGTTGCCGGCGTACGCGGCGTAGAGCGACATGGTTCCGAGGGTACGGGAGGTCAGGGGGTGGGCTCGTGGTACGTGAGGTTCGAACGGCGGCCCCCGGGGGGTAACCCGGCGCGGGCGTGCGGGACAATGGAGTACGTGACTCGGATCGTGATCATCGGTGGCGGACCCGGCGGATACGAGGCGGCCCTGGTGGGCGCCTCTCTCGGCGCGGAGGTGACCGTCGTCGACTGCGACGGACTGGGCGGGGCGTCGGTGCTGACCGACTGCGTCCCGTCCAAGACCCTCATCGCCACGGCCGAGGTGATGACCACCTTCGACTCGTCGTACGACGAGCTCGGCATCATCGTCGAGGACGACACCCCGCCGGTCGACCGCCCCGCGCGCGTCGTCGGCGTGGACCTCGGCAAGGTCAACCGCCGCGTGAAGCGCCTCGCGCTCGCCCAGTCGCATGACATCACCGCCTCCGTCACCCGTGCGGGTGGCCGGGTGATGCGCGGCCGCGGCCGTCTGGAGCCGGGGCAGTCGCCGGACGGTTCGCGCACGGTGGTGGTCACCGCCGCGGACGGTACGGAGGAGACGCTGACCGCCGACGCCGTCCTGGTCTCGACCGGCGCGCACCCGCGCGAGATCCCGGACGCCCTGCCGGACGGCGAGCGCATCCTGAACTGGACGCAGGTCTACGACCTCGACGAGCTGCCGGAAGAGCTGATCGTGGTCGGCTCCGGCGTCACCGGTGCCGAGTTCGCGGGCGCCTACCAGGCGCTCGGCTCGCGGGTCACCCTCGTCTCCTCCCGCGACCGCGTGCTCCCGGGCGAGGACCCGGACGCCGCCGCCGTCCTGGAGGACGTCTTCCGTCGCCGTGGCATGAACGTCATGGCGCGCTCCCGGGCCGCCTCCGCCAAGAGGGTGGGCGACCGCGTCGAGGTCACCCTGTCGGACGGTCGTACGATCACCGGCTCGCACTGCCTGATGGCGGTCGGCTCGATCCCGAACACCGCGGGCATCGGGCTGGAGGAGGCCGGCGTACGGCTGAAGGACTCCGGCCACATCTGGACGGACAAGGTCTCGCGCACCTCGGCCCCCGGCGTCTACGCGGCGGGCGACTGCACCGGCGTCTTCGCGCTGGCCTCGGTGGCCGCGATGCAGGGCCGGATCGCGATGTACCACTTCCTCGGCGACGCGGTCACGCCGCTCAACCTCAAGACCGTCTCCGCGAACGTCTTCACCGACCCGGAGATCGCCACCGTCGGCTACAGCCAGGCGGACGTGGACGCGGGCCGCATAGACGCCCTGGTCGTCAAGCTGCCGCTGCTGCGCAACCCGCGCGCGAAGATGCAGGGCATCCGCGACGGTTTCGTGAAGCTGTTCTGCCGTCCCGGTACGGGCATCGTGGTGGGCGGTGTGGTGGTCTCGCCGCGCGCCAGCGAGCTGATCCACCCGATCTCGATCGCGGTCGACAACAACCTGACGGTGGAGCAGATCGCCAGCGCGTTCACGGTCTACCCGTCGCTGTCCGGCTCCATCGCCGAGGTGGCGCGGCAGCTGCACACGCGCAAGATGTCCAGCGAATAGACCGCGGCCAGCCGGATGAACGGCCGCCGCGGCCATGGGCGCGGCGCGCCGGGCGACCGGGCGCGCGCGCCCGGCGGACGGACGGCCCTCCGTACCGTTTTCCGTGCCGTTCCACGAGGGAAGGCGCGCGGCAGCGCCGGTTCGTGGCAGTCTTGTGTCACTGAGTGACCGGCCAGCGGCATATACCACGTGCGAGGGTCGGGAACGAACAACTTCCGTTAATTGGTGCAACCTGCTGAAAGCAGACGGTCGTTGGCGTTACTGTCAGTTTCGTGTTCGCTGCAGAACGTCGCCAACTGATCCTCGAAATGGTGCGCGCGAACGGAGCGGTGTCGCTCCGTGAGCTCGCCCGCGTCGTCCAGACCTCCGAAGTAACCGTACGGCGGGACGTGCGGGCGCTGGAGGCAGAAGGACTGCTCGACCGCCGGCACGGCGGTGCGGTCTTGCCGGGCGGTTTCGCCCGGGAGTCCGGCTTCCCACAGAAATCCCATCTAGCGACCGCGGAGAAGACGGCCATCGCCGATCTCGCCGCCGGCTTCGTCGAAGAAGGCGAGGCCATCGTGGTCGGCGCCGGTACCACCACGCAGGAGCTGGCCCGCCGGCTCGCGCGGGTGCCCGGTCTGACCGTGGTCACCAACTCACTCCTGGTCGCCCAGGCGTTGGCGCACGCCAACCGTGTCGAGGTCGTGATGACCGGCGGCACCCTGCGCGGCTCGAACTACGCACTGGTCGGCAGCGGGGCCGAGCAGTCGCTCCAGGGGCTGCGGGTCTCCCGCGCCTTCCTCTCGGGCAGCGGCCTGACCGCCGAGCGCGGCCTGTCCACGTCCAACATGCTCTCCGCGAGCGTGGACCGGGCGCTGGTGCAGGCGGCGGCGGAGGTCGTGGTCCTCGCCGACCACACCAAGCTCGGTACGGACACCATGTTCCAGACGGTGCCCACCGACGTGATCACCCGGCTGGTGACCGACGAGCCGCCGGGCCACGACGACCGGGCGGCGACCGAACTACAGGCCCTGGCCGACCAGGGCGTGCAGATCGCGGTGGCCGGCGGACCGGGCACCGGCGCGGGAGCCGGCCAGCCCGTCCCGGAGGTGGTGGCGGCCGACCGCCGCGGCCCGCGCAGGGACGTACCGCTGCCCGGCCAGCGGCGCAACCTGGCACCGGGCGGCGGCGGTTCCGGGCCGCAGCTGCGGACGGCGGCGCCGCTGGCGGAGCCGCCGGGCAGCCGGGTCGCCGATCTGGCACCGCGCCGCCGCTGAGCGGGTGCCGGCGCGCACACGGCCGCGCCGGCACCGCAGGGTGAACGGAAACGGCCGGGCGGACGGCACCACCCGGCCCCGCTCACCCCTTCTCGGCGCGCAGCCCGGTCAGCGTCAGCGTGAGCAGCCGGTCGGCCAGGCGGGGGTCGTCCGGAGACTCCTCGACGGCCAGCGCGATGCCGTTGGTCAGCTGCATCAGATCGCTGATGTTCACATCGGCCCGTACGGCACCGGCTTGCTGCGCGCGGCTGAGCAGTTCGCCGCCCGCCTCGCGCATCGGCACGCTGCACCGGGACAGCCCCGAACTGGCGTCACCGGGCGCGGCCATCAGCGCCCGCGACAGACCGCGGTAGGTACTGGCGTGCGCGATGATCGCCCGCAGCCACTCCACGAGCGCCGCGCACGGCTGCGGCGCGTCGCTCAGCTCCCGCGCGTGCGCCAGCAGCGCGTCCACCTCGCCCTGGAACACGGCGCCCATCAGGGCCGTCCGGTTGGGGAAGTGCCGGTAGAGCGTGCCGATCCCCACGCCCGCGCGCCGTGCGATGTCCTCCAGCGAGGTGTCGGTCCCGTGGTCCGTGAAGGCCGTACGGGCCACCGCCAGCAGCCGCTCGTAGTTGCGGCGCGCGTCGGCACGCATGGGTCGTACGGATTCCTGCCCTGCCGTCTCGGTCACCATCGCCGTCCTCGCCGTCCTCCCTGAGCGCGGCCCTCCACCGGACCGGTGCCCCCAGGATGCCACTGCCCCCACCGCGCCAGCCTGCGTACCGCTGCCGCGCCCCCGCGGTCCGGCCGCCGTCCGGCGCGCGGGGTGGACGGCAGGCGGCCCGCAGATGACGGGGAGGGAAGGGGGCGTGGGCGCCTTGGGGAACAAGTGCGCAAGGTGGCAACGCGGCGGACCCAGGAGGCATCAAACCTGGCGCAATGGGGTCTTCGGAGGCCTCCGGAACGCGTGCGGGAACACCTGGGGAAGCAATGGAACTGACCAGCCGATCGCTGCTGTACATCATGATCGCGGTCGCCGTGGTGTGCGTGGGACTCACACTCTGGCAGTGGCCGCGCTTCGCCAAGCGGGGGCCGCTGGCCTGGCTGGGCCGTATCGGGTCCATCGTCGCCACACAGCTGTCCATCGTCGCCGTGCTCGGCCTCGTCGTGAACGCCAACTTCCAGTTCTACGGCTCCTGGCACGAACTGCTCGGCCTGTACGACGACGCCCCGGGCGCGGTCGCCAAGTGGGGCGACGGGGGAGCGGGCCCGGCCGGCGACCCGTCCAAGGGGCTGGTGCAGCCCGCCGCGGACGACGAACTGGACAAGGTGCACGGCCTGCCGAAGGGGCCGCCCGACAAGGTGGGCCGGGTGGAGTCCGTACGGATCGTCGGCAAGACCACCAAGGCCGTGGACCCGGCGTACGTCTACCTGCCGCCGCAGTACTTCCAGAAGCAGTACGAGCGCCAGCGCTTCCCCGTCATCGTCGCCATCAGCGGCTACCCCGGCGGCCACTTCCTGCTGGGCCAGCACCTGCGGGTGCCGCAGACCACCGGCGACCTGATCGCCCACAGCAAGATGCAGCCCACCGTCGTCGTGATGCTGCGGCCGACCATCGCGCCGCCGCGCGACACCCAGTGCGTGGACGTGCCGGACGGTCCCCAGGCGGAGACGTTCTTCGCGAGCGACCTGCCCACCGCGCTGAAGGAGCACTACCGGGTCGGACACAGCCCCAGCGGCTGGGGCGTGCTCGGCTACTCCTCGGGCGGCAGCTGCGCCCTCCAGCTGGCCATGCGGCACCCCCGTACGTACACCTCCGCGGTGGCCCTGTCGCCCGACTACAAGGTCAGCAGCGACCCCACCACCGGCAACCTCTTCGGCGACGGCAAGGACCGCGCCAAGCGCAAGCGGGAGCACGACCTGATGTGGCGGCTGGAGCACCTGCCCGCGCCGCAGGTGTCGGTGCTGATCGGCACCAGCCGCGAGGGCGAGAAGAACTATCCGGCGGCGAAGGAGTTCCTGAACGCGGTCAAGCCGCCGATGAAGGCGGAGTCGATCATCCTTGACCAGGGCAGCCACAACTTCGCGACCTGGCGGCGCGAACTGCCCGCCGCGCTCCAGTGGATGAGCAGGCAGCTGACGTTCCCGGAGGACGTGGTGGGCAACTCGTGACCCGGTGACCGCGTGACCGCGGCGCGGGCGGCGTCCGTGACGCGGATGCCGCCCGCGCCCGTCCTGCGTGCCGTGCGGCGGTTACACCGCGGCCGTGGCGGCCGTCGCGGTGAAGGCGTCCGCGTGCTCCGCGGCCCACTGGGCGAAGGTGCGGGCCGGGCGCCCGGTGACCTTCTCGACGGTGTCGACGACCGTACGGCCCACCTCCGGGGTGTTCCCGAAGGCCTCGACCAGGAAGCCGATGACCTCCTCCGAGTGGCCGGCGGCCCGCCACTGCGCGACGGCCTCCTCCTCGTTCAGCTCGACCAGGACCGTCTCCCGGCCGCGGGCGGCGGAGATCGCCGCCACCTTGTCCACGACGGTCAGCAGTTCGGGGCCGGTGATCACGTACTCCTGGCCGCCGTGGCCCTCCTCGGTGAGCGCGACCGCGGCGACGGCGCCGATGTCGCCCTCGTGGACCATGGCGCTGAGCCCGGAGACGAACGGCGCGCGGACCTCGTCCGAGGCCACGATCCCCGGCGCCCACTCCAGGGCGTTCGACATGAACTCGACCGGCATCAGGACCGTCCAGTCCACCCCCTCGTCCGCCCGCACGGCGTCCTCCAGCAGGGAGGGACCGCCGCCGTGCAGCACGGTGACCCGGCGCACGCCGGCCGCGCGGGCCAGCTCCAGGATGCGCGGGCCGGTCTCCAGCGGCGCGAAGTAGGCCCCGCCGAAGGTGATCAGGTGGAGGCCGGTGACGCCCTCCAGGGCCGGGATCAGGGTGTCGGGGTCGGCCAGGTCGCCCTGGACGGCCTCGACACCGGCCGGGAAGGAGGCCTTGGACACGTCCCGGGTGAGGGCGCGGACCGCGTAACCGCGGGCGAGCAGTTCGGCCACGACCTGGCGGCCGACCGTTCCGGTGGCGCCGGTGACAAGGATCTTCTGCGTCTGCTTCTTCGTCTGCGTCATGAGATGACCATAGAAAGCCTTGCGGACAACTACGGTCCTCAATGATCTCCGTGATCCGCCGGACGCCATTTCGTACGTCCGGTACGACGTCTCACCCGTACGACGCCTCATCCGGACGCGTACGACGCTTCATCCGGACGGCCTGCACGACGCCTCGCACGACGGCCCGCACGGCTCCCGGTACGGATTACGGGAACCCGAGGGCGCCCCTTCAGCGCACTGCGCCGTCCCCTGCGCTCCAGCGGGCCAACAGGTCCCGCAGCGGCCCCGCCAGAGCGGGGGACGCGCGCAGCAGGCGGCGCAGGCGCGCCCGCCAGCCCGCCTCCACGTCCGCCGCCGCGGCGGCGTCGCCCTCCAGCCGGGCGGCGAGGAACTCCTCGCGGCAGTCCTCCAGTTCGTCGGTGAGCGCCTCGCGGTCGACGCCGCCGGGGGTGAACCGGGCCAGCAGGCCGGTCAGTTCGTCCCGGGAACGGTGCCACCGGTCCGTACGCGACCGTGCGAACAGCTGTTGGGCGGCGGCTGCCGCCAGGGCCGCGAGGTGCGCATCCATACGTCCCATGAAAAAGCGCGGGGCCCGCGGCACTCAAGTGCCCCGGGC
>NZ_JBHWHY010000033.1:0-18032 GCF_042732265.1 Streptomyces sp. NPDC059788
GCCTCCCGGTTCGGGGAGGCGGCCCGCACGCCGTGCCGTGGGGTGGCTCAGTACGTGTAGAAGCCGGAGCCGGTCTTGCGGCCGAGACGGCCGGCGTCGACCATGCGGGCCAGGAGCGGGGGAGCGGCGTAGAGGGCTTCCTTGTACTCGTGGTACATGGAATCGGCGACCGAGGCGACCGTGTCGAGGCCGATCAGGTCGGAGAGCCGGAGCGGACCCATCGGGTGGGCGCAGCCCATCTCCATGCCGTTGTCGATGTCCTCGCGGCTGGCGATGCCGGACTCGAACATCCGGATCGCCGAGAGCAGGTACGGGATCAGCAGCGCGTTGACGACGAAGCCGGAGCGGTCCTGGGCGCGGATCGCGTGCTTGCCGAGGACGTCCTGGACCAGCTGCTCGGCCCGCTTGATCGTTTCCTCACCGGTGGTCAGCGCGGGGATCAGCTCGACCAGCTTCTGCACCGGCGCCGGGTTGAAGAAGTGGATGCCGATGACCTGGTCGGGGCGGGAGGTGGCGACGGCCAGCTTCACCAGCGGGATGGAGGAGGTGTTGGAGGCCAAGATCGCGTCCGGGCGGGTCACCACCTGGTCGAGGACCTGGAAGATCTCCGTCTTGACCTGCTCGTTCTCCACGACGGCCTCGATGACGAGGTCGCGGTCGGCGAACTCACCGAGGTCGGTGGTGAAGCTGAGCCGGCCGAGCGTCGCGTCGCGCTCCGCGACGGTGATCTTGCCGCGCTCGGCGGCCTTGCCCAGGGAGTTGGTCAGCCGCGTACGGCCCAGCTCCAGCGCCTCACCGGTGGTCTCAGCGACCATCACGTCCAGGCCGGAGCGGGCACACACCTCGGCGATACCGGCGCCCATCTGGCCGCAGCCCACCACTCCGACGCGTTCGATGTCGGTCACATCGTGCCTTTCGCTGATCTCGGGGTCCGGCGGCGCTCGTCGGGCCGTCCGTGCCTACGGCAGGGACCCCGGCGTCCGCCTCGGCACCGACGTTACTCCGCGGGATGCTGTGCGGCGGGGGCAGGGGCGGGCATTCTGTTGTCCTAGGACGGGACGTACCGGACACTTTGGGGGCGTGACATGAGACGGATCACACGAAGAGCCTTCGCGGTCGCGGCCCTCACGGCGGCCGCCGCGGCACCGGGGACCGGCGGCGCGGCGGCCCGCGGCCGGGGCGCGGACGGCGGCCGGCCGGAGTTCCGCGGCATGTGGCTGGCCACGGTCGCCAACCGGGACTGGCCCTCCCGGCCCGGCCTCCCGGCCGCCCGGCAGCAGGCCGAACTGCTCGGTCACCTGGACGCGGCGGTGGCGCGCCGCCTGAACACGGTGATCTTCCAGGTGCGCCCCACCGCGGACGCGCTGTGGCCTTCCCCGTACGAGCCCTGGTCGGAGTACCTGACCGGCGTCCAGGGCCGCGACCCCGGCTGGGACCCCCTCGGCTTCGCCGTCCGCGAGGCCCACCGGCGCGGCCTGGAACTGCACGCCTGGTTCAACCCGTACCGCATCGCCAACCACACCGACCCGTCCCGGCTGGTGCCCACCCACCCGGCGCGGCTGCACCCGGACTGGGCCGTGCCGTACGGCGGCAAGCTCTACTACAACCCGGGCCTGCCCGAGGTCCGCGGCTTCGTGCAGGACGCGATCCTCGACGCGGTGGAGCACTACGACATCGACGGCGTCCACTTCGACGACTACTTCTACCCCTACCCGGTGGCGGGCCAGACCTTCGACGACGACGCCGCGTACGAGGAGTACGGCGGCGACTTCGAGACGCGCGCGGACTGGCGGCGGAACAACATCGACCTGCTGGTGAGCGAGACCGCGCAGCGGGTGCGCGCGGCGCGGTCACCGGGCGGCGGACGCGGCCCGGGACGGTGGCGCCGGCGGCACCGCACACACCACCGCCCCGTACGGTTCGGTATCAGCCCCTTCGCCATATGGCGCAACCAGGCCACCGATCCGGCCGGATCGGACACCCGCGCGGGCGTGCAGACCTACGACGACCTGTACGCCGACACCCGTAAGTGGGTGCGCGAGGAGTGGATCGACTACATCGTTCCGCAGGTCTACTGGAACATCGGCTTCCCGGCGGCCGACTACGCGAAGCTCCTGCCGTGGTGGTCGCAGACGGTCACCGGTACGCGCGTCCACCTGTGCGTCGGCGAGGCCCTGTACAAGGCGGGCGCGTCCGGCCAGCCGCCCGCCTGGCAGGACCCCGCCGAACTCTCCCGCCATCTGACCCTCGCCCGCGACCACCCGAAGGTGCGCGGCCACATCTTCTTCTCGGCGAAGGAGGTGGCCGAGGACCGCATCGGGGCGATGGCGCGGGTGGTGGCCGACCACTACCACGGTCCGGTGCAGCCTCCACGCCCCGCGTGACCGCGGCGGCCCGCGCCCTACTCCTGGGCGTCGGCCGCCGGGAGGTGCCGTACGACGGTGTCCGGGCCCGGCGACATCAGCGTCTCGCGGCCGTCCTCGAAACGCACGCGGTACGGCGGGGTGCCGTCCGCGCCCAGGACTTCGATGATCTCGGCGGTCCGGTCGTGCTGCCCCACGATCCTGCCGTGCACCAGCAGCCGGTCTCCCACACTCGCTCTCATCGGCTACGGCCTCCTCGTCAGTCGGTCGGAGGGTGTGTCTTCCGTGGCGGCAAGTCTACGGCCGGGCCCCGCCGATGCACCCGCGGAACGCGCCACCCGCGCGGGGGCCCGGACAATCTTCGGCCACCCGCCGCTCAGCCGGCCGTGCGCTGGGTGACCGCGATGCAGACGAGTACGGCGACGGCGGCGACCGGGGCGGCCAGCGGCAGCTGTTCGCCGAGCAGCAGTACCGACCAGACCAGCGTCAGCAGCGGCTGGGCGAGCTGGAGCTGACTGGCCCTGGACACGCCGATGGCCGCCATGCCGCGGTACCAGACCACCAGCCCGAGGAACTGCGAGCCGAGCGACAGCCACAGCAGGCCCGCCACCGCGTGCACGGTCAGGTGCGGCGGTTCGGCGAGCAGCGCCAGGACCGAGCCCGGCACCGTCAGCGGCAGGGCCAGCAGCAGCGCCCAGCCGATGACCTGCCAGCCGGGCAGGTGCCGGGCGAGCCGGCCGCCCTCGGTATAACCGGCCGCGCAGATCAGCAGCGCGGCGAACAGGTACAGGTCGCTGGTGCTCAGCGCGCCGCCGCTCTGCTGGACGGCGAAGCCGATGACGACGGCGGCGCCGGCCAGCGCCGCGGCCCAGAAGGTGCGCGACGGCCGGGCGCCGGTCCGTACGGCCGAGAACGCGGCGGTGGTCAGCGGCAGCAGGCCGACGACGACCGCCGCGTGCGAGGTGGTGGAGGTCTCCAGCGCGAGCGTGGTCAGCAGCGGGAAGCCGAGTACGACGCCAGCCGCCACGACGGCCAGGCCCGCCCAGTGGCGGCGCTCCGGCAGCCGGACCCGGAACACGGCCATGCAGCAGCCGGCGATGGCGGCGGCGAGCACGCTGCGCAGGGTCACCACCGTCCAGGCGCCCATGCCTTCGAGGGCCCAGGCGGTGGCGGGGAAGGTGAGGGAGAAGGAGGCGACACCGAGGGCGGCGAGCAGGGTGCCGCGGGCGGCGGTGCCGGTCGCGGGCGCGGAGACGGGGGTGGGAGCGGCGGCGGGCGGGCCGACCGCGGCGGTCGCGGCCGCGGCTGTCCCGGCCACGGCGGTGCTGCCGACCGGAGCGCTGACCGCTATCGCGCTATCGGGAGTAGCGCTATCGTGATCTCTCATGCACGAGCGTAACAGCGTCGCCGAACTGGCCGCCATCCTCCGCGACGGTCTCAACCGCTACTCTCCGGGTGAGAAGCTGCCGTCGAGCCGCGCCCTGGTGGAGCGGCACCGGGTGAGCCCGGTGACGGTCTCCCGCGCGCTGGCCGAGCTGGCGGCCGAGGGCCTGGTGGTCACCCGGCCCGGCGCCGGAGCCTTCCGCGCCGAGGCCCGGCCGCAGGCCCGCCCCGTGGACACCTCCTGGCAGGAGATCGCGCTGAGCGCCGAGGCGGCCGACGACCACGCGCCGCGCGGCGTGGACGACTCGGGCGTGCTGGCCACCCTGGCCGCGCCCGCCGTCGGCGTCATCGAGCTGAACGGCGGCTACCTGCACCCCGCCCTGCAACCGGAGCGCGCGCTCGCCGCCGCGCTCGCACGGGCCGGACGCCGCCCCGGGGCCTGGGGCCGGCCGCCGATGGAGGGCGTCGCCGAACTGCGGGCCTGGTTCGCACGCGAGATCGGCGGCCCCGGGGGAGCGCTCGCGGGCTCGGACGTCCTGGTGACGGCGGGCGGGCAGAGCGCGCTGACGGTGGCGCTGCGGGCGCTGGCCCCGCCCGGCGCGCCGGTGCTCGTCGAGTCGCCGACGTATCCGGGGATGCTGGCCGCCGCCCGCGCGTCCGGGCTGCGCCCCGTACCCGTACCGATGGACGCGGACGGCGTACGGACCGATCTGCTCGCCGAGGCCTTCCGGGCCAGCGGGGCGCGCCTGTTCGTCTGCCAGCCGCTCTTCCAGAACCCGACCGGGGCCGTGCTGGCCGCCGGGCGCCGGGCCGAGGTGCTGCGGATCGCCCGCGCGGCCGGCGCGTTCGTGGTGGAGGACGACTTCGCGCGCCGGCTCGTCCACGAGGACGCGCCCGCGTTGCCGCCCACGCTGATCGCCGACGACCCGGACGGCACGGTCGTGCACGTCTGCTCGCTGACCAAGGCCACCTCGCCGAGCCTGCGGGTGGGCGCGCTCGCCGCGCACGGCCCGGTCCTCGACCGGCTGCGTGCCATCCAGGTCGTGGACAGCTTCTTCGTGCCCCGCCCTCTCCAGGAAGCCGCTCTGGAACTGGTGGGTTCCCCGGCGTGGAGCCGCCACCTGCGCACCATTTCGGGGCAGTTGGCGGTGCGCCGGGACACGCTGGCCTCGGCGCTCCGGCTGCACTTCGGGGGCACGGAGGCGGCCGGGCCGGTCCCCGGCATGCGGATCGTGCCGCCCGGCGGCTACCACTTCTGGCTGCGCCTGCCCGACGGTACGGACGAGGCGGCGCTGGCCGGCGCGGCGCTGCGCGCGGGCGTCGCGGTCGCCCCGGGCCGCCCGTACTTCGCCGCCGAACCCCCGGCCCCGCACCTGCGTCTGACGTTCGCCTCGGCGGCCGGTACGGCCGAACTGGCGGAGGGGGCGCGGCGGTTGTGGTCGGCGTACGAGGAAGTGTCGGTGACCGGGTAATCCGTTCGACTCCGGCCCGCTCCTCTGCGAGCCTCCGTCCATGAACGACAGCACCCCCGACGCTCCGGGCGCGGGCGCCCCCGTGACCGCCTCCGACGGCTTCCCGGCCGGTTACGAGGTCTCCACCGACCCGCAGCGGCTGGACCTGGCCCTGGTCCACCACTGGCTCTCCACCGACGCCTACTGGGCCCTCGGCCGCTCCCGCGAGCGCCAGGACCGGGCAGTGGCGGGGTCGCTCAACTTCGGTCTGTACGAGTCCGGGGCGGCGGACGCGCCCGGCGGGGGACGCCAGGTCGGCTACGCCCGCGTCGTCACCGACCACACCACCTTCGCCTGGCTCTGCGACGTCTACATCGCGCCCGCCGCCCGCGGCAAGGGCCTGGGCACGGCGCTGGCCGGCCACATCCGCGACCACCTGGCGCCGTACGGCCTGCGCCGCATCCTGCTGGCGACGGGGGACGCCCACGGCGTCTACGCCCGCGTGGGCTTCGAGGCGCTGACCGCCCCCGGCCAGTGGATGGCGCTCGACCTCCAGTAGCGGTGCCGGGCCCGGCTCAGTGTCCCAGCACCTCCCGCAGTTCCGGCTGGAGCAGGTCGGCGTGGGCGCGTACGAGGTCGTCGCACAGGTCCCAGATGCGTTCGACGGGCAGCGCCGCCGCGGTGGCGGGGTCCGTCATCGCCGCGTGCCGGATGTGGCGCGGCTCGCCCTCCACCGCGGCCCGTACGACCAGGTCGTTGGCGCTCGCGTAGGCCCGGTTCAGGGCCGCGCACTGCGGGGGCAGGGCGCCGACCCGGGTGGGCTGGACGCCCAGCGAGTCCACCAGGCACGGCACTTCCACGGCCGCCTCGGCGGGCAGGTTGTCGATCAGGCCGTGGTTGGGCACGTTGCCGTAGACCGTGCGCGGGGTGCCGGTGACGATGCTGTGGACGACCTGCGGCGCGTACTCCATCGTGCCCTCCACCGGCAGCGGCGACCCGGCGGCGAGCGCGTCCCGGGTCCTGACGTACTCGGCGGTGTTCTCCTCGATGATGTCCAGGTACGTGCCGATCGGCAGCCGCAGCCGCTCCACCTCGCTGTCGTGGTGGAGGTACCAGGGCACGTACTCGGACGAGTGCTCGCTGGTCTCGGTCGGGTAGTAACCGAGCCTGCGGTACATGTCCACGCGCACCCGGCGCAGCAACTGCGGGTCCTTGGCGATCGCGTCGTCCAGCAGCGGGTACAGGCTCTGCCCGGCCCGTTCGAAACGCAGTACCCAGGCCTGGTGGTTGACGCCGGCGGCCTGGTAGGAGATCTCCTCGTACGGGACGTCCAGCAGGTCGGCGAGGTCCCGTACGGTCCAGTAGACGGAGTGGCACAGGCCGACGACGCGGCGCAGCGGTGTGGCCCGCGCGAGGTACATCACGTTCATCGCCATCGGGTTGGTGTAGTTCAGCAGCCAGGCGTCCGGGCAGAGTTCGGCGATGTCGTCGGCGAGGGCGCGCAGCAGCGGGAAGGTGCGCAGGGCGCGGAAGATGCCGCCGACACCGAGGGTGTCGCCGATGGTCTGGCGCAGCCCGTAGCGGGCGGGGATGTCGAAGTCCGTGCGGGTGGCGGCGTTCATGCCGATCTGCACGGTGTTGATGACGAAGTCCGCGCCGTCGAGTGCCGCGCGCCGGTCGAGGTGCGCGGTGATCTCCGGTTCGGCGCCGCGCGTGGCGGCGATGTGGCGGGCGGCGCCCTCGGCGGTGGCGAGGCGTTCGGGGTCGATGTCGTGCAGGGCGACGTGGATGCGCCGCAGTTCGGGGAAGGCGAGCAGGTCGGCGAGGAGTCCCTGGGTGAACACGACGCTGCCGGCGCCGATGAAGGCGATCTTCACGGTGCCGGTGCGGCCGGTCGGGGTCGGGGTGGTGCTGGTCATGCGTGGCTCCCGGGTGAGGTGGTGCGGGCGGCGGCAGCGGCCTCGTCCCAGGTGGGCTGGGCCGCCGTACCGCCGTGGGCGCGGGTGGACAGGGCGCCGCAGGCGGCGGCGAAGGTGAGGGCCGCGGGCAGGTCCAGGCCCCGCAGGACCGCGGCGACGAACCCGGCGTCGAAGCTGTCGCCGGCGCCGACGCTGTCCACCGGGTCGGCGGGCACGGCGGCGGTACGGGTGAGGGTGACGCCGTCGTGGGCCAGCGCGCCGGCCGCGCCGTCCTTGACGACGACCAGCGGGCCGAGGCGGGCGAGGGCGGCGGCGGGGACGTCGCCTTCCGCCGGTCCGGGAGCCAGCGTCGCGGCCAGCGCCCGCGCCTCCGCGGCGTTCGGCAGCAGCACGTCGGTGGATTTGAGGACCGGGCCGAGCAGTTCCGGGTCCCAGCGCTGTGCGGGGTCGTCGTTGGTGTCGAGCGAGGTGGCGGCGCCGTGCCCGCGGGCCCGCGCGAACACCTCGCCCAGCCCCCGGGCCAGCCGCGGCATCAGGAAGAACGATCCGGCGTGCACGTGCCGGCAGTCGGCGAGCAGCCGGTCGGGGACGTCCCGCGGCCCGGTGGCGGTCAGAGCGCCGGGGGCGGTGAGGATGGCGCGGTCGTCGCCACGCGCGAGGACGGCGGTGAGCGGGGTGGGCAGCTCCGGGTCGGTGACCAGCGCCGTCACGTCCACGCCGCGCTCGGCCAGTGCCGTACGGACGAACGCGCCCGCCGGGTCGTCGCCGACCCGCCCGGCGAACGCCACGCGCAGCCCCAGCCGCGCGGCGCCGCACGCGGTGATCGCGGCCGAACCGCCCAGCAGCAGGCTCCCCGAGGCGACGAGTTGCTCGCGCTGCCCGTACTCCAGCACACGCGGGACCTGGCCGAGCACCACGTCGGGGTTGGCGTCGCCGATGACGAGGAGGTCGAAGGAACGGGGCACGGGTACCTCCGGGGCGGGGTGGGGCGGGGATCGGTACGGGCGGGGCCGGGCGGCGGCCGGTACGGGGAGCGGTCGGTACGGGCGGGGCCGGTACGGGCAGGGGGCGGGGCTACCCCTTCAGTCCGCTCGACGTCAGCGACTGGATGAAGGTCTTCTGCGCGAAGAGGAACGCCACCAGGACCGGCAGCACCGTGATCACATTGCCCGCCATGATCGCCGACCATCTGTTGTGGTGCTGTCCCTGGAAGGTCGTCAGCCCCAGCTGCAGCGTGTACTGGGTGTCGTGGTTGATCGCGATGAGCGGCCAGGTCAGGTCGTTCCAGGTGGTCAGGAAGGTCAGTACGGCGACGGTCGCCAGCGCCGGGCGGGCCAGCGGCAGCACGACGGAGTACAGCACCCGCAGCCGCGAGCACCCGTCGATCCAGGCCGCCTCCTCCAGCTCCCGGGGCAGCGCCAGGAAGAACTGCCGGAAGAGGAAGACCGCGAACGGCGTGACCAGGGACGGCACGATCAGCGCCCCCAGCGTGTCGATCAGCCCCAGGTTCTTCATCACCAGGAACGTCGGGATCATGGTGAGCTGGAACGGGATCACCATGGTCGCCAGCATCAGCCCCAGCAGCAGCCGGGACCCGGCGAACCGCATCCGGGCGAAGGCGTAGCCGCCCAGCGAGCCGAGCACCAGGTTGGAGAGCACCGCGGTGACCGCGACGATCGAGGAGTTGGCGAACCAGCGCGGGAACATCGCCGTGCTCAGCACGTAGTCGTACCCGCCGAGATCGATACCGGACGGCCACAGCGACGGCGGGAAGCGGTTGATCTCCGCGTTGGTCATCACCGAACTGAGCACCAGCCACACCAGCGGCAGCGCGAAGCCCAGCGACAGCGGCGCCAGCAGCAGATGCCAGGCGCTGAAGGGCAGGCGGCGCCGGGCCGGGCGGGACGGCGCGGCGGGCCCGTGGCGGCGTGCGGCGCCGGGCGGCACGGCCGCGGGCGCGGTCAACGGACCGCTCCGTCCGCCACGACGCCCGGCCGGCGCCGCCGGTACAGGCGCAGGGCGGCGCCCGCGACGAGCAGGGCGACGGCGAGGACGTACGCGGCGGCGGCTCCGTATCCGGCGGTGAACATCTGGAACGCCTGCTCCCATACGAAGTAGACGATGAGGGTGGTCGACCCGAGCGGGCCGCCCTTCGTGGTCACATAGATCAGGTCGAACACCTGGAGCGCGGTGATCAGCTGCCACAGCAGCAGGAAGACCGTCACGGGCGTCAGGGAGGGCAGCTTGATGTGCCACAGCACCCGCAGCCGGCTCGCGCCGTCCAGCCGCGCCGACTCGATCAGCTCCGGCGGTACGTCCTGGAGCGCGGCCAGATAGACGACGACGCAGAACCCGACCCCGCTCCACAGCGAGATCAGCACCAGCAGGTACAGCGCCTGCCCGGGGTCGGAGAGGAAGCCCTGTGCGGACACGCCCAGGTGGTGCAGCAGGGAGTTGGCCACCCCGAACTGCGGGTCGAGGATGAAGAAGAACAGCACGCCCTGCGCGGCGGCCGAGATCACGAACGGGATGAAGATCAACGTCCGGTAGAGGCCGATCAGCCGGATACGGCGGTTGAGCGCCAGCGCGAGCCCCAGGCCGCCGATCAGGCTGAGCGGGACGTACAGGCCCGCGTAGACGAGGGTGTTCTCCACCGCCGTACGGAAGCCGGGGTCCTGCACCAGCGCCCGGTAGTTGTCCAGGCCCACCCAGCGCCCCGGCGTGACCAGGTCGTCCGCCCGGAAGGAGAGCAGCAGCGACCAGACGACGGGGACGATGCTCAGCCCGAGGATGATCAGGACGGACGGGCTGATGAACGCCCAGGCGGTGGCGTTCTCGCGACGGGCGCGGGCGGCGAGGGTACGGGGGCGGCGGGCGGACGTGCGGGGGTGGCGGGGGGCGGGGGTGCCCGGTGAACGGTTCGTGGCTGTGGTCGCGTTCGTGGCCGCCTTCGTGGCCCGTCGGCCGGTGCCGTCGTGGTGCGGGTTCAGGGTGAGGGGGCGGGGGGTTGTACGGAGGGGGCGGGTACGGCTGGGTTCCGAAGGGCCCGGTTCCGTACTGCTCGGCTCCGTACGGCCTCGCGTCGTCCGGCGGCCCCCGCGGGGCTCCGACGGCATGGCACCACCCTCTTCCGTCCGGCCGGGTCCGGCCGCCGCCTCGTGGGCGTCGTCGGGTCTCATCGCGGGATCAGCAGGGCCGCGTCGGCCTTTTCGGCGCAGGTCCGCAGCGCGTCGGCGGG
Organism: Streptomyces sp. NPDC059788; assembly: GCF_042732265.1. NCBI lineage: Bacteria > Bacillati > Actinomycetota > Actinomycetes > Kitasatosporales > Streptomycetaceae > Streptomyces > Streptomyces sp. NPDC059788. The sequence goes on from NZ_JBHWHY010000033.1 coordinate 10,355, forward strand.
GGAGCCGCGGCCCAGCAGCACGGCCACGACCGCCTCCCCGACGGCCTGCGAGACCTGCGGATACGCCGGGTGGACGGGCCGGACCCGCGCGGTGTCCAACGCCTTGGTGAACACCGGCAGTCCGACGGTCCGTGCCGAGTGCCGCCGCCACTCGGGGCGCGCGGCGGACGCCCTGCTCAGCGGCAGGCTGCCGCCGCCCGTCGCCCACCGCACGTCCTGGGCCGGGTCGCCCAGCCAGCGCAGGAACTCCACCGCCGCCCGCGAACGCCGCGGACCGTTGTCGAAGACGGTCCAGGTGTCCGGCCCGGAGATCGTGCAGGGCCGGCCGCTGTAGGTCGGCGGCGCCACCACGTCGTAGTCGACCTTGCCGGCGACGATGTCCGGCAGCTCCCACGGGCCGGTGGCCATCATGCCCATCCGCCCGCCGATGAAGACCTGGTGCATCTGCTCGCTGCCCGGCTTGGGATCGACGTAGACGCTCTTGTCGGCGGCGAGCCGCGCCAGGGTGCCGAGCGCCTGCTCCCCGACGTCCCTGAAGCCGATGCTGTGCCCGTCCGGGGCGATGACCTCGCCACCGAGGTCCCACACCAGTGGCCACAGCCGCCAGACGGTGTCCTCGTCGCCGGTGCCCGGCCAGCTCGTACCGAAGGTGCCGCGGCGGGGGTCGGTCAGCAGGCGTGCCGTACGGATGAAGTCGTCCCACGTCCAGCCCGCCTTGGGGTAGGGCACCCCGGCCTGCCGGAACAGCTTCCTGTTGTAGACGACGCACAGCGAGTCCAGTACGGCGGGCGCGGCCCGCACCTGGCCGTTGAGTTCCACCGCCGCGCGGACCGGCCCCCAGAACTCGGGCCAGTACGCGGTGCCGCGCAGCTCGCCGGAGAGATCGACGACGCGGGGACTGCGGGCCACCCGCGCCAGGTCGGCCCCGAAGACGAGCGCGATGTCCGGGTACGAGCCCGCCGCCAGCGCCGCCGTCACCTTCTGGAGCATGGCGTCGGCCACCACCCCGCCGCCTCCGGCATCGACGCGGATGCGTGTCTGCCCGCCGTTGAAGTCGTCGACGAGGGACTGGATGGCCTTGCGGCCGGTGTCGGCCTGGCCGTGCCACAGTTCGACGATGACCCGGCCGCCCGCGCCGACGCTCCTGGCCTGCGAGGACGCGCAGCCGCCGAGGCCGCCGAGGAGCGGAGCGCCCGCGGCGAGCCCGGCGCCGGTGCGCAGGAGGCGGCGCCGGGTGGGCCCGCCGGGGGAGTGGATGTCCGGCCGGGGGCCGATGCCTGGTGGCCGTGGTGATGAGCCATTGCCCCGAGGCTGTCGTGGTGTGCCGCCGTACCCTGGCCGCGGTGGGGCGCCGTCGTCGTCCCGTGACCCTGTCGTGTCCGTGTCCCCGCCGGTTGCGTCGCGCACCACCGGCCACCCCCTCGAAGAACCGGTCCAAGGTTCCGCAGAACCGTTTGCGCCCGCTCCCGGGCCCCCGAACCGGACGGTCGGGAGCCCTCAAGAGCTAACCAGCAGGCTTGAATCAGTGCAATGGTGCTGCGGCGCCGGGGGAGGTGCCGTCACCCGGCCCGCGTTCCGTGTACGTGAACCGGTCCGCGTCCACCGTCGCGCTCGTGCCGCCCGCCGTCGTCACGGTGACGTGCACGGTGCCCGACCCGGCCGGTGACGTACTGCTGCAGAAGGAGTCCCCGCAGGACACGTGCGCCGCCGGCGCGTCCCCGAACGCGATCGTGCCGCCCGCCAGGTGCGCGCCGAGGACGTACACCGAAGTCCCGCCCCGCGACGGGCCGCCGATCACGTTCAGGCCGGTCACCACCGGGGCGGCGGGCGGCGCCGGCGGCGGCCCGGTGTAGGTGAAGCCGCCCGGTGCCCGCGCGGTGCCGCCCGGGGTGACGACGGTGACCGGGACGCTGCCGGAACCGCCCGGCGTGGTGGCGGTGCACTGCGTGGCCGTGCAATGCGACGTGCCGGCCTCGGCGTTGCCGAAGAGCACGAACCCGGTGTCCAGGCCGGTTCCGGTGACGGTGACGGCGGTGCCGCCGGCGCCCGGCCCGGTGGCCGTGTCGATGCCGGTCACCGTCGGCGGGTCCGGCACCTCGGCGGGCTGCTGCGGACCGTTGACCGTGTACGTGCTCACGTTGTTGGCGGCGTGCACGTCGTCGCGGTTGGCGACGGTGGCCCTGATCACCCCCGACGGCCGCTCCGCGCCCGAGGAGACCTGCACCTTCATGAAGTCGCCGCGACCGGGCACGCGGGTCCCGCGGAAGGTCGCCTCCAAGTGCCGCCCGTCCGGCGACACACGCTGGCTGAACGTGTAGTCGTACGGCGTGGAGTACATCAGCGCGCCGCCGGTCCGCAGGCCGGGCGGCAGGTCCACGGTCAGATGGGTGATTCCGGTGGTGTCGGCCGTGCCGACCGAGGTCCACTGGACGGAGAAGTTCCCGTAACTGTTCGGATTCGTCGGATAGTTGCCCGCCTGCGAGACGCCCACGTCCGGGCCGGTGACGAGGCCGGGTGCGGTGGCGGAGCGGGGAGGGGCGGCGGAGCCGGGCGCGGTGGCCGCGAGGGCGGGGCCCGCCGCGAACAGGGCGGTCACGGCGAGGACGAGGGCCGACCAGGCCGCTGCTAATCGAGTCGTCATGCTCAGCGTCATCGCCCGTACGGGTGCGCCTGTTACGCCCCTTCCGTCACCCCTGTGGCCCGATGGGCGGAATCCGGCCGTACGACGTCCCGTCCCCGCTCCCCGGCCCCGCCTCCAGCCGCACACTCAACCGACTCCCCGACTCCCCGACTCCCCGACTCCCCGACTCCCGGACTCCCCGACTCCCGGACTCCCGGAACCCCGACGCCCTGCCACACGCCGCGAGGCCGGGGAACGGGTGCGCCACCGGGGGAGGAGCCCGGCCACTCCAGCAGGGCCTGTACGGCGCCATGTCCGGCCGAAACCCGCTCCACGCCACCGCGTCCCACACGGGCCGGAACGTGTCCTCCGTGACGTCGGCTGGCACGGCTCGCGGAGCGCGGGCGGTGGCGGCATCCGGTGTGGTGACAATGGCCGACGGCCCGAGCGCCATGATCCCCTAGGGGCATTCGGCGCGGCTCACCGCCGCCACCAGATGCGGAGGGGACCGGCCGTGTGGCAGCCGTTCGCCACCGCTGCCTCCAGGTCGGTGCCGGATTCGTAGCCGACGACCGGCAGGGCGGGCCACCGGGCGGTCACGGCGGAGAGGCAACCGGCCCAGGTGTCGTGCGGGCCGGTGCCCGCCGCGGTGGCTTCGGTGCCGCTGACGACGCCGGAGGCGGTGAAGACGTTGGACAGGCCGACCACCGCCTCGCTGAGCGTGGCGACGGCTCCGGCCACGACCGTCCCGTCGGCGGACCGGGCGCGCAGGAAGCGGGTGGCGTCGTCCGCGAGGAGTTCCGGCCGGAACGGGCCGCAGTCGCCCGGCTCCGCTCCCCAGGCCGCCGTCCAGGCGGGCAGGTCCCCGGGCTCGGTGAGCACGTCCCATACCGGTTGACCGGCAGGTGAGGCCACGGGGCGGGGAGTGGGGGCGGTGGCCGGGCGGTGAATCCACTGGGCGTCGAAGAGCACCTCGAAGCCCGCCGGAGCCAGGTCCAGGCACGCGAAGCTGTCCTTGACCGAGCAGCCGGGGGAGGCCAGATCGATCCGGGCCAGGAGTTCGGCCGGGGTACCGGGGCGGTCGGTGAGCGTCACCGCGTCCGGGTAGAACGGCGGCGTGCGGCGGGCGCTGGTCCAGCCGTCGTCGCTGAAGACGCCGGGTATGCCGTGCGTGCGACAGACCGCGTCGCACCACTCGGCGTTGTTACGGGCTGCCGCGCGCACCCAGGAAGCGCGGTCGCTCGTGTCCGGCACAGCTGCGGTGGCTCCCGGGTCGGTCATGCGCTGATCATGACAGGCCGCCAGCCTCTCCTCCACAAAATTGTGGTGCCGTGATCACCGGCCGCTCGTTCTCGATCATGACCGGCCCGGCAGCCGCCAGCCTGCCAGGCATGAATCAGGGAAACGGTGATGTCGACGCGGATGGCAGCCGCGCCGGCGAACGGCCCGGCGCACGGTCCGGCGCACGGGGCAACGAACGGCCCGGCGTCCGCGTCGACGACCCGGCTGCGCCCGCCAACGGCTACGAGGTCAGGCCCGGTGTCCCGACGGCCGACACGTACCGGTGGCTGCGCCGGGCGACCGGCCTGGGCGCCAAGTCGGCCGAAGGCGCGGCGATCGGTCTGCCGAACACTTGGTACGGCGTGACCGTGCACGCGACCGGGGCCGGGGGGCCGCGGAGCCCCGGATAGCGGGGCCCCGGACGGCAGAGGTCCGGGCAGCGGCGTCTCGGACGGTGACGGGTTGGGCGGTGGCGGGTTGGGCGGTGGCGGGTTGGGCGGTGGCGAGCCGGTCGGTATGGGGCGGATCATCGGCGACGGTGGCTGTTTCTTCCAGATCGTCGATATCTGCGTGCTTCCTCGGCACCAGGGCCACGGCCTGGGCAAGCGGATCATGGCGGCACTCACCGCCGAACTGGAGCGCCGCGCACCGGCCGGCGCCTACGTCTCGCTGATCGCCGACGGCGACGCCCGCCACCTCTACGCCAAGTTCGGCTTCACCGAGAGAGCCCCCGCCTCGGTCGGCATGGAACTCCTGCCCCACCCGGCCGACTGAGCTCTGTTCCGAGCGAGCCCTGTTCCGAGCGAGCCGGGGCCGGCCCGGGGCCCGCGGGCCGGAAGGCGGTCACGGTTCCGCGGATCAGTGGACGGTTACGACACCTCGGCCCGGTTACGGCACCTCGGACCAGTGGCCGGTCACGGCTCCAGCAGGTCCATCAGCGCACCGTGCAATCCGCGCGGCGCGACGAGGAAACCGGTCGCCCCGGCACGCCACGGGCGTCCCGCGGTGTCGGTGACGACCGCCCCAGCCTCGCGGGCCACCAGGGCGCCGGGCAGCAGGTTGGCGTCATCCCGGCCGTACTCCCAGAACGCGTCCAACCGCCCCGCCGCCGCATCGGCGATCTGCCACGAGGTGGGCCCCAGATTGCGAACGGCTCCCACGGCGGGCAGTACGGCGGCGAGCGACCGCCCGGCCGCCGCCACGGCCGCCGGCTGCCCCGCGGCGAAGGGCGGATGGCTGGTCCCCACGAGGGCCGCCTCCAGCCGGGTCCGGGCCGATGGGGAGATCCGCTCACCGTTACGGGTGGCGCCGTGGCCGGCCGCCGCGAGATACGTTTCGCCGAGCAGCGGCGCGTGCAGGGCCGCGGCCACCGGCTCGCCGTCCCGTACGAGCGCGAGGCTGACGCAGAAGTACGGCAGGTCCTGCATCAACTGCACCGCACCGTCGATCACGTCCACCATCCAGACGTCCCCCGCCGCCGGCAGACCGGGACCCGGGGCAGCGTCCGGGGAGATCTCCGGACGTGTGTCGTCGTGCAGTTCCTCGGCCCAGGGGACGCCGGGGAGCAAGGCGTCCAGGTGCCGGCGCATGACCTCGACGGCAGGGGATTCCAAGTCCCGGTAGACCGCGGCGAGTTCCTCCATGGTGTCGGCGCTCGGGACGGTGCGCCGCGGGGTCTTGACGAGGAGCGCGCCGACTTCATGAGCGGCTGCCGCCATCGGAGCCAGCAGGGACGCATACGCCATCCCCCGTCCGAGGCCCCGCCTCCCGCTCATGCCCGTACCCAGGTCCATGTCCATGACCTCTTCCGCGACCTCTCCCGCAACCTTTTCCATGTCCTCGTCCTCGTTCCTCTCCGGTGCCGGTAACGGCTGATGCGTTGATCCTGCGCCGGACGGATCGAAGCCGGTCTCTCCAACCCTCAAAAGTGAGCGAAAATGTCGCTCATGCCGCACAGTCCGAGCGATTCCGTACGCAGCGCCTCCGGCCCATCCGGCCCCGTCTCCGCCGCCCCCGCCTCCGCCTCCGCCCCTGCTCCCACTCCTGCCCTCTCGCCCGTTCTCGGCCTCCGCGACCAGCGGCTGATCGCCGCGTTGCAGTGCGACGGGCGGCTGAGCGCCGAGCGGGCCGCCGAGGTGCTGGGCGAGAACCCCCGCACGGTGCACCGCCGCTTGCGGACGCTGACGGGCGACGGCACGGTCAAGGTGATCGCCCAGCCCGTACGGCCTGACTCGGTCGGCGCGTTGCTGCTGCGCATCAAGGTGCTGAAGGGCAAGCTGGACGCCCTCACCGCCGCGCTGGCCGCCCGCCCCGACATCCCGTTCATCGACCTGTCCGCCTCGGGCGACGAGATCTCCGCCGTTTCGCTGACCGACCCGGGGTCCCGCGACCACCTCGTGTTCCGGCAACTGCCGGCCACACCGGCGGTGGCGTCGGTGACCGCCGCCACCGTGCTGCACGTGTTCGCCGAGGCGTCCGACTGGCGCCACGACGTCCTCACCCCGGCAGAACGCGCCGCCCTGACCCCGCTCGCCGATGACGCCGTCGGCCCCAGCAGCTCCAACGGACCTGTCGACCACATCAGTCCCAAAGGCCATGTCAACCCCATCGACCCCATCGACCCCGTCGACGCCGACATCCTGGCCGCCCTGCGCGACGACGCCCGTACCCCCGCCGCGGCGATCGCCGCCCGTACCGGGCATCCCGCCTCCACCGTCCGGCGCCGCCTGGCCCGACTGGTGACCGACGGCCGGCTCGTCACCCAGGTGGTCGTGGACCCCAAGCGCCTGGGCCTGCGTATCGACGCCAACGTGATGATGCAGGTGCCCCCGGATCACTTGGACGCCGTCGGCCGCACCCTGGCCCGGCACCCTGCCGTGCACGGCGCGTTCGCCACCACCGGCGCCTCGAACCTCCACGTCGCCGTCTGGGTTCGGGACCTGCCCGCCCTGTACCGCCTGATCACCGAGGACCTGTCCGGGCTCGGTATCGCCGGCGTCGAAACCGTCATCGTCGGTCACGCCGTCAAGCGGCCGGGCAAGTGAGGCCGAACGCCCGGCCGGATGAAGACCTACCGGAAAGCCTCTCGACGGAACCGGAGACGCCGCTTACCATCGGCGGCGACGGCATCGCGTGTCGGTCACCGACCGGGTGAGGCATGGAGGTGTCCGTGAGTTTGCCTTACGGAGGCAACCCACAGTGTCAGTGCAGTTGAACCACACCATCATCCACTCCCGTGACAACCGGGAATCCGCCGCCTTCCTGGCGCACATCCTCGGGCTCGAAGTCGGTACGGAATGGGGCCCCTTCATCCCCGTGGACACCGCCAACGGCGTCACCCTGGACTTCGCCACGATTCCGGCGGAGTCGATCGCCATGCAGCACTACGCCTTCCTCATCAGCGAAGAGGAATTCGACACGGCTTTCGCGCGCATCCAGCAGGCCGGCCTCACCTATTTCGCCGACCCGCACGGAAAGCAGCCGGGGGAGATCAACCACAACGACGGCGGACGCGGGGTCTACTTCTTCGACCCGGCAGGCCACGCCATGGAGATCATCACCCGTCCGTACGGGGGCGGCGACCCGGAGAAGACCTCCTCGGATCACACGGTCGCCTGAGAGCTCCAGCCGATGAACCGCCGGGGCGGCAGCCGCCCCGGTAACCGGTACGCGGTAACCGGTACGCGGTAACCGGTGCCTGAGAATGTGACGGGGGCGGGGGGGCCCCGCCGCGCCGGCGCCGGGGCCCGCCCCGCCGGGGCCGGGCCCGCGGGGGAG
>NZ_JBHWHY010000033.1:18042-116746 GCF_042732265.1 Streptomyces sp. NPDC059788
TCTCGCTCGGGTGCCCCCGGTGGGTTGAGTGGGGGGGGGGGGCGGCCCGCGCCGCCACCCCGGGCGGGCCCCCCCCCACGGCGGTACCGTGCCCCGCGTCATCCCCCCTCGATCAACCCCTGCTCGGGCCCCCGCCCCCCTGTCCCCTTGCCCCTCGGATCAGCCCTCCTTGAGCGTGATGGCTCCGTTGCTCGTGGTGAGGTCGAGCCGGTGCGTACCGGACGGGTCGTCGGGCACGCCGAGGCTCTTGTGGCCGTTGTCGGTCTCGGCGGATATTCGGTACCGGTTGCGCTGCCCGCCGGGCACGGTGAGCGTGATGGCCCCGTTCGACGTATCGGCGCGGACGTTCTGCGGTGTGTCCGTGACGAGGTCGATGGCGCCGTTGGTCGTGCGCGCCTTTATCCCCTCGCCTTTCAGGCCGCGCCCGTGAATCCTGCCGTTGGACGTACGGACATCGACCGGGCCGGTCACCCGGCTCAGACCGATGGCGCCGGAACTGGTGCTCACCCGCACCTCGCCGACATCCGAGAGATCCACCGCCCCGGCCGAGGTCCGGCCCGTCACCGGGAGGCCCGCCGGCACGTCGACCGTGTAATTCACCGAGCAGTCGTCCCCGCAACCGCCCAGCACCAGCACCCCGTTCTCCACGCGGTGGCTCGCCTGCTGCGGCCGGTCGCCCTGGTAGTGGAGCTCGCGGTGCACCTTCACCGCGTCGAGGGACTTCTTGCCGCGCAAGGTGAGGCTGCCGGAACCGCTGTCCAGCCGTACGGACTTGATGTTCGCCGAGAGCGTGGCGTCGTCCTCGGCGGTGGAGCGGTTCAGCAACCCGCATGCGCCGAGCCCGCTCACACCGACACCGGCCAGCGCAACGGCCGCGAAAACGCGGAGATGACGACGCACGGAAATTCCCCCTCGTAGTACGTGGCGCACCGTGCACGGATCGCATGCCCGGTGCGGACCGATCGCCGCGCCTCCCTGCGCGGCGATCATCAGATTACGGTGACGTCACGGCCGCCACCATGGGGAAAACCCCCGGTTCCACCTGCGGAACACCGCAGGTGTTCCACCGCGCCCGTACCCGTCGCGTCGCGTCGCGTCGCACAGGACGGTTGCTCCGTACGAATGGTCGTGGCCTGAACCTGCACCAACTCTTCAAGCACGCAAGCCCTGCACTTAAGGAACTCAATGAGCCGAGCGCGAGGCCACATCCGAGCCCGAGCTCCTGCCCGATCCCGAGCCCAATCCCGAATCCGCGTCGGCGTCCGTGTCCACCACCCGCAAATCCAGCTCCCGCAGCCGTTCCGGGTCCGCGAGGATGACGATTGCGGCGATCTTTCCGCCCGCGATCGTCAGCCCCATCACCGACACCGGCACCCCGTCCTCGACGGTGACGACACCCGCGGCCCCGTTCACCAGCGCGTGCCGGGCACGGCGCGAGGCGTGCCGGAAGGCGAGCGCCCGGCTCGCCACCGCGCGCGCCCCGCGGACCGTTGCGGCCCGGCCCGGGAACCCGGCGCCCGCATCGGCGCGCAGCACCACGTCCGGATCGAGCACCGCGAGCAACCCCTCGAAGTCGCCGCCGCGCGAGGCGGCGAGGAAGGCGTCGACGACCTCCCGCTGCCGGGCGAGGTCGGCGTCCGGCGCGGTGGGCGTCCCCCGTACCCGGCGGCGGGCCCGGCTGGCGAGCTGCCGGGCAGCGGCCGGGGTGCGCCCGATCACCGGCCCGATCTCGTCGAACGGCACCGCGAACATGTCGTGCAGGACGAACGCGAGACGCTCGGCGGGCGCCAGCGTCTGGAGCACCACGAGCAGGGCGAGACCGACGGCGTCGGCCAGCAGGGCTTGGTGCTCGGGGTCGGCCGCCCCGTCCGTACCGCTTCCGCCGCCGGTACCCCCGACGCTGCCGACGACCGGGTCCGGCACCCGTACGTCGAGGGGCTCCTCACCACGCGCCGTACGCGTACGCAGCAGGTCCAGGCACACCCGGCCCACGACGGTCGTCAGCCACCCGCCGAGGTTGGCGACACCGCTGACATCGGACCGGCTCAGCCGCAGCCAGGCCTCTTGTACGGCGTCGTCCGCCTCGCTCAGCGAGCCGAGCATCCGGTACGCCACCGCCCGCAGATGCGCCCGGTGCTCCTCGAAGCGCTCCGCCAGAAGATCTTTCTCGTCCACCTGTCACATGCTCCCGTCGTGTTCCGTCGGAGCATTGACGAACCGTTTCCCCCGAATGTGACACCAGGCCGATGCCTCCCGCCGCCCCCTGTCGAATCCCCGCCGAATTCCTGCCGTCTTCCGGGCGACCGTCTCCCGGGCGACTCGACGTGTCCCGGTCAGTCGAAGCGGATGTGCTTGAGGCTCGTCCACGTGCGGCGCAGCCGGCCCCGGAGCACGCTGTCGGTGTTCGGGGCCAGCGCCAGCCCGGCCGAGGCGGCGATGTGGTCGGCGACCTGCGCGATGGTGCGCCGGTCGGTCCACACATGTTCGGCGAACTCCGGGCCGTTCAGCCGTTCCAGGCACCGGTCCAGCTTCGCCTCGGCGAAGCTCTCCCGCCGCAGTGGTGTGTTCTTGCCCGCGACGAACCCCAGGGCGTGCCCGAAGCTGCGCTCGCGCAGCCGCCGCAGCACCGTTCGCCGGTCGGCCAGCAGCGCGAAGTGCCGGACGTCGTGCCCGCGGTCCCGCAGCCGGCCGACGGTCTCGTGGAAGTACGCCGGTTCCACCAGCGTCATCGGGGCGATCACCGTACCGGGGTGCTTGGTCAGGGCCAGGTCCAGCACTTCGTATACGCCCTGCCGCCAGGCCGGGAGGTCCTGGAAGTCGCCGCGCAGGGCCGGGGGCGCCATGCGGTGCAGGCCGAACCCGACGTGCTCGGGGTCGCAGATGACGCTGCCGGGGAGCCGGCGCCGGATCTCGTGCGCGGTCTGCGTCTTGCCGCCGCCGAAAGGACCGTTGATCCACAGGAGCATGCGCAGCACCCTACGAGCCGGGGGCCGACGGGGCGAGAGGGGCTGTGCTTCTTCCGGGGGTTGAGTCTTTCCCGGGGGATGCGCTTCTTCCGGGCGCTGCGCTTCTTCCGGTGGGTGTGCTTCTTCCGGCGGTCATGCTCCTGGGGTCGCCGGTCGTGCCCCTGGCCCGGTGGTCGTGCTCCTGGGACCGCCGGTCGTGCTCCTGGCCCGGTGGTCGTGCCCCTGGCCCGGTGGTCGTGCTCCTGGGCCCGTCGGTCGGACTACCGGTGGGGCAGTGCTTCTTCCGGGGGCGTGCGGCGCGTACGAGTACGGCGCATCAGCAGCGTGCACCCCAAGAAGAGGAGTCCGGCGAGGAGTTGGAGCGCGGCGGCCGTCAAGAGGGCGCCGGGCAGCGAGCGGGCGGCGACCGGCCCGGCGAGGCCCGCGCCGAGGGCGAAGCCGGTGATCTTCAAGCTGGCGCCGGTGGTGAAGACCTGGGCCCGCAGGTGTTCCGGCGCCTCGCGATGGCGTACCGCGAACAGCGCCGTGAGCTGCGGTCCTTCGCCAACGCCCGCGACGACCGCGGCGGCGACGAGCAGCGTGGGCGGGCCGGTGGCCGCCGACATCAGGAGTGCGACGGCGAGTACGGCGGTGCTGCATCCGAGGACGGTGTCCGGGCGCAGTGGCCCGGTGCGGCGGGCGAGCACCGCGTTGGCCGCGAGGGCGGAGGCGGCGACGACGGAGAGCAGGAGGACGCCGTGCCGCGCGTCGCCGAGGACGCGCGCCCCCAGCAGAGGACTGCACGCCGTCAGCATGCCCTGGCCCGTACAGGAAACCACCGAGGTCACGGTCGCGCGGGCCAGGCGCGGGGTGTGGCGCACGGCCCGGAACCCGGCCGCCGGCCCGGCCACGACCGACGCGGACGCCGCCGGGCGCGTCACCGGTCCTCCGGGCAGCGCGTGGGCGGACGGAACGGCGAGGCAGATCAGCGCGGCGGACACCAGCACGCCGGCCGCCGCCCCGGACGCGCCCGCGACGAGCCCGGCCAGCGCGGGGCCCGCCAGCGCGGCGGCGTTGAACGTCATGGCGTCGAACGCGATCGCCCGGGGGAGGAGTTCGGGTGGCGCGACGCGCGGCAGCTGTGCGGTCCAGCCGCCGGACAGGGCCGGTCCCAGCAGCCCGGCCCCCACCGCCACGAACACGCTGACCGCGATCGGTACGTGCCCCAGGCTCACCAGGACGACGGCCAGGACTGCCGCGTAACCGGCGAGCGCGCCCGCCAGCAGGCGGCCGGGCCGCGCGGATCGGTCGAGCAGGACGCCGAAGAGCGGGCCGCCGGCCGCCGCCGCGACCGTGATCCCGGCCAGCAGCGCCGGACCCGCGGACGCCGATCCGGTGAACGCCGGTCCGGCCACCAGCAGAGCGGGCCCCGACATCTCGTCTCCCACGCGCGCCAGTGCCGCCCCGGCGAGGGCGGACCCCATCGCGTAACGCTTTCGCATGCGCGTCACGTTAGGTATGTAACGGAAACCTTGCCCATATGCGTTACATCGGAACGGCCCGCAGCACTACCGTCAACGCCCATGCAGCCCACAGCCTCCGCACAGCCACAGCCACAGCCACAGCCCGTACGATCCGATCAGCCCGCAGCCTCCGCACTCCCTGCCCCTCGCCCCCAGGCCGCCCGCCGGGAATGGATCACCCGGCATTCGGTGCAGGCCACCGCCCGGCGCACCGCCGCCCTCGTCAACGCCCTGACCGGCGAGGCGGCGGCACCGGCGCCGGCCACGATCGCGGCCCTGCTACGCGAACACGGAGAGTCCACTGACTTCAGCGACTCCAGCAAGTCCGGTAAGCCCGAAGGGACCGGCGCTCCCGCAAAAGCCAGCGCCCCCGCAAAAGCCGGCGCCCCCGCAACAGCCGGCGCCTCCGAATCGGCCATCGCACTGTCCGCCACCGACGTGGCGGAGATGCGATCCGCCGCCCTGCTCCTCCGCGAGGTCTTCACGGCCGACGGGACCGGTCCCGCCGCGGAAGCGCTGAACCGCCTCCTCCGGCGCACCGCCGGCACCCTGCGTCTGACCTCGCACGACGGCGCGAGCCCCTGGCACCCGCACCTCGACAGTGACGACGACGCCCCGTGGGGCGAGTGGTTCCTCGCCTCGTCGTGCCTGTGCCTGATGGCCCTGATCTGGCACCACCAGCGCCCGCCCGGCGGCGTCTGCGCCTCGTCCACCTGCGACAACGTCTATCTCGCGCTGGGCAGCGGCCTCCCGCGCCGCTACTGCTCCCGGCGCTGCGCCACCCGGGAGCGGGTGGCGGCGCACCGGCGCTCACAGCCCTGACCCGGCCCGCCCCCAGCCCTCACCCCGCCCGGTCCCCTCAAACCACCGGCACGAATACCAGGCACGCATTGTGCCCGCCGAACCCGAAGGAGTTCGTCAGCGCGGCGCTCAGGGCCCCCTTCCGCGGTTCGCCCGTGACGACGTCGAGCCCGATCTCCGGGTCGAGGGTGTCGACGTTCTGGGTGGCGGGGACGACACCGTCGCGTACGGCAAGGATCGCCGCGAGAGCGCCCGCCGCTCCGGCCGCCCCGAAGAGATGGCCGGTCATCGACTTGGTCGCGGTCACGGACGGGTGGGTGCCGATGGCCTCCGTGATCGACCGGGCCTCCACGAGATCGCCCATCTGCGTGGACGTCGCGTGGGCGTGCACGTGCTCGATCTCGTACGGGGACAGCCCGGCGGCGGCCAGGGCCAGCCGCATCGCACGGACCTGCCCCTCGGGGTGGGCGGCCGTGATGTGGTGGGCGTCCGAGGTGACGCCCGCGCCCGCGAGGGCGGCGTGCGCGCGGGCCCCGCGCGCCGCGGCGAATCCGGCACGCTCCAGGACGACCACGGCCGAACCCTCGCCGATCACGAAGCCGTCCCGGTCGACATCGAACGGGCGCGACGCCCGCCGCGGCTCGTCATTGCGCGTCGAGTGGGCCTTGGCCTGGGCGAAGCCGGCCAGCGGCAGCGGATGGACGCAGGCCTCCGCGCCGCCCGCCACGACCACGTCGGCCCGGCCGAGGCGGATCAGGTCCAGGCCCGTCGCGATGGCCTCGGCCCCGGAGGCGCAGGCGCTGACCGGGGTGTGGGCGCCGCCGCGCGCCCCCAGCTCGATGCTGACCCAGGCGGCGGGGCCGTTCGCCATCAGCATCGGGACGGTGTGCGGGGACACCTTCCGTACGCCGGAGGCTTCGAGCACGTCGTCCTGGCCGAGCAGGGTGAGCGCGCCGCCCGTACCCGTACCGATCACCACGGCCAGCCGTTCGGGGTCGACGTCGGGTGCGCCCGCGTCGGCCCACGCCTCGCGGGCCGCGACGAGCGCGACCTGCTCGCACCGGTCCATGCGCCGGGCCTGCACCCGGTCCAGGACCTCGCCGGGCTCGACCTTGAGCCGGCCCGCGATCCGCACGGGCAGCCCGGCCGCCCACTCCTCCTCGATGGCGCCGATGCCGGACCGGCCGGCCAGCATGGCGTCCCAGGTCGAGGCGGCGTCCCCGCCCAGCGGGGTCGTGGCTCCGAGTCCGGTGACCAGCACGTCGTCGGTGACGATGGCAGCAGGCATGGGATGGCCCCCTTTGTCGTTTGGCTTGTCCGTCGTTGAGCCCGGCGTTCGGTTTGTCGTCGAGCTCGTCGTCGGGCTTGGCGTTGGGTTTGTCGTAGGGAGACAACTCGCCCGGGTGTCGGCACCCGGGGGTTGATCGCCTTGCTTCCGACTCTGCCAGGGGATATTCGGCGTGACAGGTGGCGGCTTCCACGGAGTCCGGGGCCCGCATTTTGTAGGTTGTCTTCAACTAGGAGATGGCATGTCGAGCGGTACGCGCCGCGCATGTCGAGCGGTACGCGTCGCGACGGAGGGAGGTCGCACAGGCGGTTCCGGGCGGCGGGAGCGGCGTCCGCGGCGGCCCGGCGGCGTGCTCACCGCCGGTGTACGTTCCGGCCGTACCGGGGCGTCCCGGCCGCGGTGGCCAGGGCCCTTCCTGGAAGGGGCCGATCACGAGATATCTTGATGTCGAGCAATGTTGCAGACGTGGAGCGGAGCACCCGGTGACTGACTCGACCATCATCTACACACACACTGACGAGGCCCCGGCCCTGGCGACGTATTCGTTCCTGCCGGTGATCGAGGCCTACGCCTCGACGGCCGGGGTCGCGGTGGAGAGCCGTGACATCTCCCTGGCGGGCCGCATCATCGCCGGATTCCCGGAGTGGCTCCAGGAGGAACAGCGCATCGACGACGCCCTCGCCGAGCTCGGCGAGCTGGCGAAGACGCCCGAGGCCAACATCATCAAGCTGCCGAACATCTCGGCCTCGATCCCGCAGCTGAAGGCGGCCGTCGCCGAGCTGCAGGAGCAGGGTTACGCGCTGCCGGACTACCCGGACGACCCGAAGACCGACGCGGAGCGCGACATCCGCGCCCGCTACGACAAGGTCAAGGGCAGCGCCGTCAACCCGGTGCTGCGCGAGGGCAACTCCGACCGCCGCGCCCCCGCCTCGGTGAAGAACTACGCCAAGGCCAACCCGCACCGCATGGGCGCCTGGTCCGCCGACTCCAAGACCGATGTCGCGCACATGACCGGCGACGACTTCCGCTCCACCGAGAAGTCCGCGGTCATCGCCGAGGACGGCGCCCTGCGCATCGAGCTGGCCGGTGACGACGGCTCCACCACCGTCCTGCGCGAGTCGGTACCGGTGCTCGCCGGCGAGGTCGTGGACGCGTCCGTGATGCGGGTGACCGCGCTGCGCGAGTTCCTCAAGGAGCAGGTCGCCCGCGCCAAGGCCGAGGGCGTGCTGTTCTCGGTGCACCTGAAGGCCACGATGATGAAGGTCTCCGACCCGATCATCTTCGGCCACGTGGTCCGCGCCTTCTTCCCGAAGACCTTCGCCGAGTACGGTGACGTGCTCGCCAAGGCCGGCCTGACCCCGAACGACGGTCTCGGCGGCATCTGGAAGGGCCTGGAGGCGCTGCCCCAGGGCGAGGAGATCAAGGCCTCCTTCGACGCGGAGCTGGCCGAGGGCCCGGACCTGGCCATGGTCGACTCCCACCGCGGCATCACCAACCTGCACGTCCCGAGCGACGTCATCGTCGACGCCTCCATGCCGGCCATGATCCGTACCTCCGGCCACATGTGGAACAAGGACGACCAGGAGCAGGACGCCCTCGCCGTCATCCCGGACAGCAGCTACGCCGGCATCTACCAGGCCGTCATCGACGACTGCAAGGCCAACGGCGCCTACGACCCGTCGACCATGGGCTCGGTGCCGAACGTCGGCCTGATGGCGCAGAAGGCCGAGGAGTACGGCAGCCACGACAAGACCTTCGAGATCCCCGCCACCGGCACGGTGCGGGTCCTCGACAAGGACGGCAACGCCGTCCTGGAGCAGACGGTCGCCGCCGGCGACATCTTCCGCATGTGCCAGACCAAGGACATCCCGATCCAGGACTGGGTCAAGCTGGCCGTCAACCGCGCCCGCGCGACCGGCGACCCGGCCGTGTTCTGGCTGGACGAGGGCCGCGCGCACGACGCGAACCTCATCGCCAAGGTCAAGCAGTACCTCCCGGAGCACGACACCGAGGGCCTGCGCATCGAGATCATGTCCCCGGTCGAGGCGACGAAGTTCTCGGTCGAGCGCATCCGCCGCGGCGAGAACACCATCTCCGTGACCGGCAACGTGCTGCGTGACTACCTCACCGACCTGTTCCCGATCCTGGAGCTGGGCACCAGCGCCAAGATGCTCTCGGTCGTACCGCTCATCAACGGCGGCGGCCTGTTCGAGACCGGCGCCGGCGGCTCCGCGCCCAAGCACGTCCAGCAGCTGGTCAAGGAGAACTACCTGCGCTGGGACAGCCTGGGCGAGTTCCTCGCGCTCGCGGTGAGCTTCGAGCACCTCGCGCAGAAGACGGGCAACGCGCGCGCCCAGGTGCTCGCCGACACCCTCGACCGCGCGACCGGCTCGTTCCTCGCCGAGAACAAGTCGCCCAGCCGCAAGCTCGGCGGTATCGACAACCGCGGCAGCCACTTCTACCTGGCCCTGTACTGGGCCCAGGAGCTGGCCAAGCAGACCGAGGACGCACAGCTGGCCCAGGCCTTCGCGGCCCTCGCGGCGACGCTGGCCGAGCAGGAGCAGACGATCGTCGACGAGCTGATCGCCGTCCAGGGCTCGCCGGCCGACATCGGCGGCTACTACCAGCCCTCGGTGGCCAAGGCCGCGGCCGTCATGCGCCCGTCGAACACGCTCAACCAGGCGCTGGCCACCCTCGGCGGCTGACGCGGCGCCGGCGGACGGGGCGCACCCCCGTCCGCCGCGCCCCGCACGAACGCGACGGGTCCGCCCCGGCCGGCATTTCCGCCCAGCCGGGGCGGACCCGTTCAGGCCCATGCGAGCCGTACCCCCGGACGCCCGCCAAGGGCCGCACCGGCCGCCCCGCCTACGGCACCAGATGCTTCAGCCCCTCCACACACCTCTTGGCCAGCTCGGAGGACCGCGGCAGCATCAGCTCCTCGTACGCGCGCACGGCGTCGTCCGTCCGCTCCTCGTCGATCAGCGCCCGGGCCAGGTCGGCGCCGTCGAGCAGCGCGTGGTTGACGCCCACGCCGAGGGGCGGCATCAGATGCGCGGCGTCACCCAGCAGCGTGACGCCCGGTACGTGCTCCCAGACATGCGGAACGGGCAGCGCGAACAGCGGCCGGTGCACAAGATCGTGGTCGCTGTCCAGCGCGGCGTAACGCAGGCTCTCGGCCCAGCCGTCGAGCCGCTGCGCGAGGAACGCACGCGTAGCCGCCGAATCGGCCGGGTCCACCCCGGCGGCCGTGTGCCAGTCCTGCGGAACCCGCATCGCCACGTACGTACGGATGTGGCCGTTGCTGTTCCGCTGGGCGCACAGCAGCGCCGAGCCGGACTTGGCCATCAGCGTGCCCGGACCGACCAGCTCCGCCAGCCCGGGATGGCGTACGTCGCAGTCGTCGAAGCCGGTCTCGATGAACACGACACCCGTGTACGCGGGCAGGGCGTCCGAGACGGCCGGGCGGACCCGTGACCAGGCGCCGTCGGCACCGACGACCAGGTCGAAGTCCTCGGTGGCGCCGTTCGCGAACACCAGGCGGCAGGTGCCGTCGCCGAGCGGCCGGGCGCTGCCGAGGGCGTGCCCCCAGCGGACCGTCCCCGGCGCGAGCGACTCCAGCAGCAGCCCCCGCAGATGCCCGCGGTCGATCTCCGGCCGGTCCTCCACGCCCGCGCCCTCGTCCCCGGGGGGCCACTCCTCTTCCAGAGCGGCCGCGGTGGCGTGGTCCACCGACCGCCACTCCTGGCCCTCCGGGCGGGACAGGGCGTGGAACCGGTCGAGCAGTCCCGCCGCGCGGATCGCCGCCTGGCCCGTGTCCGGGTGCAGGTCGAGCGAGCCGCCCTGCGGGCGGGCGTCGAAGGCCGCCTCGCGCTCGAAGACGGTGACGGAGGTGCCGTGGCGCTGCAGGATACGGGCGCAGACCAGGCCGCCGGGGCCCGCGCCGACGATCGCGACACGGGCCGCCCGGGTGGAATTCATGGGGTCCCCCTCCAGGGGTGCACGGAGCGCCGGACCGAACGTCCGGCGCCTCACAAAAAAGCACACCCACTAAAAAAGCGCAACGGCTAAACCTTCGAACTCGATACACCACGAGGTAGGCTGCGTCCGTGACCGAACCCGCTCCCCGCATCGAGCCCCCGCCGCCCGCCGAGAGCGGCGCCCCCGTCGGCCGCCGCGAACGCAAGAAGGCCCAAACCCGCCAGGCACTGGCCGACGCGGCCCTGCGGCTCTTCCTGGAACGCGGCTACGAGCAGGTCGGCGTCAAGGAGATCGCCGACGCCGCCGACGTGTCGGTGACGACCCTGTTCAAGCACTTCGCCGGCAAGGAAGCCCTCGTCTTCGACCAGGACGACGACATCGAGGCGGCCCTCGTCGCCGCCGTACGCGACCGGGCCCCCGGACAGTCGGTCCTCCAGGCCCTGCGCGAGTACGTGCTGCTCAGCGAGAAGGACCACGCGCACCCCGAGATCGCCGCGTTCATCCGCCTGGTGTCCGACACGCCGGCGCTGCGCGACTACGCCCAGCGCATGTGGATGCGCCACGAATCGGCCCTGGCGCGCGCCATCGCCGAGCAGGTCGGCGCCCCCGAGGACGACGTCACCTGCGCCGCCCTGGCCCACTTCGCGCTCGCCTCCCGCACCCTCACCGACCGGCGCCCGGAGCGCCGCCAGGCCACCGAAGAGATCTTCGCCCTGCTGGAGCGGGGGTGGGAGGCGGTCCGTCCGGAGAGCTGACGTACGGCGCCCCGGCCCGGGGCGACCACGCGGCGCGGGGGGACCACGCGGCGTGAGGGAACTACGGCGCTCGGCGCGAGGGAGCTACGGCAGCTCCGGCGCCGGGAACCACGACGGCTCCGCCGCGAGGGAACTACGACCGCTCCGGCGCCGGCCCCGCCCCGTCGCTGATCACGACCGGCGGCGGGGCTTGCCGCGCCGGGCACCCTTCGCGGCCCCCGAGCCGCCGCGCGGGCCCCTCGGGCCGCCCTTGCCGGCCGGCTTACCGGCCGTGGACTTCTGCCGTGCGCCGGCCTTGCCCGCGTTCCCGGCCTTCGACCGGGCCTGCTCCTGGGGCTGGGACCGGCCGCGGGTGCTGTTGACGGTCCGGCCGCGGACGATCCCGATGAAGTCCTCGACCTGGTCGGTGGTCCGCTCCTCCGGCCAGGCCAGCGCGACCTGGGACTGGGGGGCGTCCGACACCGTGCGGTACTTGAGGTCCTTGCGGTGGTGCAGGCGGGCGAGCGACTGCGGTACGACGAGCAGGCCCACGCCCGCCGCCACCAGCTCGATGGCGTCCGCCGTCGTCGCGGGGCGCTCGAACGCGGGCTGCCCCGGCGGGCGCTCCCAGCCGAGGGTGTCGTCGAGGGGGTGCAGCACGATCTCGTCGGCCAGTTCCCCGGTGGAGATCTCGTCGGCCGCCGTGAAGAGGTGGTCCTTCGGGACCACGACCACCGTCGTCTCCGTATAGAGGGGGATCGCGCTGAAGAACGTCCGGTCGGCCGGCAGCCGTACGAATCCCGCGTCGGCGCCGCCGTCCCGCAGCACGTCGTACGCCCCGGCGGCGGACGTCGGGACGAGCGTGAGGGGAATGCCGGGCAGCCGCTCGTTCCAGATCCGCACCCACTTCGTGGGCGTCACCCCCGGGACGTACGCGAGCCGGAACGAGAGGGTTTCTTCCGAGCCTGTCACTCCGCCAGGTTACCGGTCGTGGTCAGCGGCGGCTCACACGATCGATACCCTTGACATCATGACGTCGCACCAGAACACCCAGACGATGAAGCCCGCGACCGCGGCGAAGAAGCTGGGTGTGTACCTCGAAGCCACCCCCGCCGAATTCCAGGAGGGGCTCGTCTCGCGCGCCGAACTGAACGCGCTGCAGACCGACCCGCCCGAGTGGCTCCGGGAGCTGCGTCGCAACGGCCCGCACCCGCGCCCCGTCGTGGCGGCCAAGCTGGGCGTCTCCATCTCGGGGCTCGCGCGCGGCGGCGTCACCGAGGCGCTCACCACGGAGCAGATCGACGCGCTGAAGGCCGAGTCCCCGGAGTGGCTGCAGAAGGAGCGCGCCACCCAGGCCGAGGTCCGCAAGGAGACCGTGCGGATCAAGGAGAAGAACAAGGAGAAGCGCGAGCGGCAGGAGAAGGGCGAGTAGCGGGCGGGGACGGCTCACCGCCCCCGGCCACGGGCGCGCCGGTGACTGCCTCCCGCCCCGCGACCCGGCCCGGTGCCGGGGCCGGAGCAACTGCTCTCCCGGCCACGTCGCCCACTTCAGCGCACGGCCGAGGCCTGCTGCCCGGATGCCGGATCTCACCGCCGACGCGGACAACGCGTCGGCGGTTTTCTACTGCGCCCGAGCAAGAACCACTCACCCCGCCGCAGACTGCCGGAGGGGCTGGGGGAAGGCGTCGGCGCAGCGAAAGCCGCCGTCTTCGTGCCCGCGGGCCGGTTCCGAGCACGCGGCTCACGGTCCGTGCTCCGCGGTGGACGGTGAAGTGGGGAACGGCGAGGTGGGGGACCGCGCGGGCCCATACGAGATGCCCGGGTCAGAGTTGTCCCCTCCAGTTTCAACCTATAGCGCACCGGGGGGCTTGCGGCAAGACCCCGTGGGTGGCGCAAAATGCTCGGCCGAGGCCACAACCAGCGGAAATGGGGGGCACGAGGTGCGTGTGTTGTCGACGTACGGGGGACGCGGTGACGTCGGACCAGTGGGGGGAGCGGCTGTGCGGTCGCGAGGCGCCGGGGCCGTGGTGCGGCTGTGTGCGCCGTCCGTCCGGGGCAAGGGGTCGGCCGACTCGGCAGAAGGAGCGGAGCCGGCGGCCAGGACGTGTCCGACGAGAGGTTCGGCAGGGCGGGAGGCGCCGGTGACCCGGTCGGCCGGTGCGGGGCGACGGGGTACGACTGTCCCGGAGGTGTCGCGATGACCGGGCAGTACGTGCGGGATCTTCAGGAGATCGACGAGACGCAGGTCGCGGTCGTCGGCGGCAAGGGCGCGCACTTGGGCGGGCTGTCGCGGATCGACGGCGTCCGCGTGCCGGCGGGCTTCTGCGTGACGACGGACGCCTTCCGGCGGATCATGGCGCAAGCGCCGCCGATCGACGACGCGCTCGATCGGCTGTCGGGCCTGGACCCGGACGACCGGGAGGCGATCCGCTCCCTCAGCGCGCAGATCCGCCGGACCATCGAGGAGACCGCCGTCCCGGACGACCTGGCGGCGGCGATCACCCGCGCGCTCGCCCGGCTCGGCGAGCGGACCGCCTGCGCCGTCCGGTCCAGCGCGACGGCGGAGGACCTGCCGACGGCCTCCTTCGCCGGCCAGCAGGACACGTACCTGAACATCGTGGGACCGGAGGCGGTCCTCCGGCACATCAGCCGGTGCTGGGCCTCGCTGTTCACCGAGCGGGCCGTGACCTACCGTCAGCGCAACGGCGTCGACCACCGTACGGTCCACATGGCCGTGGTCGTGCAGCGGATGGTCTTCCCGCAGGCGGCCGGCATCCTGTTCACGGCCGACCCCGTCACGGGCAACCGGAAGGTCGCCACCGTGGACGCCGGCTTCGGCCTCGGCGAGGCACTGGTCTCCGGACTGGTGAACCCGGACGTCTTCACGGTGCGGGACGGCGAGGTCGTCGCCAAGACGATCGCCGCCAAGCAGCGTGCCGTTCACGCCCTGCCGGACGGCGGAACGCGGGAAGTGGCGATCGACCCGCAGCGGCAGGAGCAGCCGGCGCTGACGGACGCGCAGGCCGTGCGGCTCGTGCGGCTCGGGCGGCGGATCGAGGCGCACTTCGGCCGCCCGCAGGACATCGAATGGTGCCTGGCCGACGAGGACTTCCAGATCGTCCAGAGCCGGCCGATCACGACGCTGTTCCCCGTCCCCGAGACCGGCGACCAGGAGAACCACGTCTACGTCTCCGTCGGACATCAGCAGATGATGACCGACCCCATGAAGCCCCTGGGGCTGTCCGTGTGGCAGCTGACGGCCATGGTGGCGATGCAGACGGCAGGCGGGCGGCTCTTCGTCGACGTCACCCGGCGCCTGGCCGCGCCGGCGAGCCGCGCCGGTCTCCTGGACCTCATGGGCAGAGGCGATCCGCTGGTCAGGGACGCGCTGGAGACCGTCCTCGACCGTGACGGCTTCGTCCCGACGCTCCCGGACGCGGCCCCCGGCGGGCCCCCGGCCGGCGGCGCGCCCGCCCCGGTCGAGACCGATCCGGCCGTCGTCACCGAACTGATCGAGCGCAGCCGGGGGTCCGTCGCCGCCCTGGAGCGCGACATCCGGACGAAGACCGGGCCCGCGCTCTTCGACTTCCTGCTGGAGGCCTTCGAGGAGCACAAGCGGGTCCTCGGCGATCCGCTGAGCATGCGGGCGATCATGGCGGGGATGGAGGCCACATGGTGGCTCAACGACAACCTGCAGGAGTGGCTGGGCGAGAAGAACGCCGCTGACACGCTCACGCTGTCCGCCCCCGACAACATCACGTCGGAGATGGGACTGGCGCTGCTCGACGTCGCGGACGCGATCCGCCCGCATCCGGAGGTGGTGGCGTTCCTGCAAGGCGTCGAGGACGAGAACTTCCTGGACGGGCTGGCGAAGCTCCCGGGCGGTACCGAGGCACGCGACGCCATCGAGACCTACCTCGACCGGTACGGCATGCGCTGCGTCGGCGAGATCGACATCACGAGGCCGCGGTGGCGCGAGCGCCCCACCACACTCGTGCCCGTGATCCTCGACAACGTCAGGAACTTCGAGCCGGGGGCCGCCGAGCGGCGCTTCGAGCAAGGGCGGCAGAAGGCGCGGCAGAAGGAAGAGGACGTGCTGTCACGCCTGCGGGCCCTGCCGGACGGGGACCGGAAGGCCGACGAGGCCAAGCGGATGATCGACCGGGTCAGAACCTTCATCGGATACCGGGAGTACCCGAAGTACGGCATCATCAGCCGCTACTTCGTCTACAAGCAGGCCCTGCTGGGGGAGGCCGAGCGCCTCGTGCAGGCCGGCGTCCTTCCTGAGAAGGAGGACATCTTCTACCTCACGTTCCAGGAATTCCACGACGCCGTGCGCTCGAACCGGGTGGACGCGCGGCTCGTCCAGCAGCGCAAGGACGCGTTCCGCTCGTACCAGGCGCTCACACCGCCCCGGGTGCTCACCTCGGACGGTGAGGCCGTCACCGGGGCGTACCGGCGCGACGACGTGCCGGCCGGCGCCCTGACCGGCCTGCCCGTCTCCGCCGGGACCGTCGAGGGGCGGGCCCGCGTCGTCCTCGACATGGCGGAGGCGGATCTCGAAGCGGGCGACATCCTGGTCACGGCCTTCACGGACCCCAGCTGGTCGCCGCTGTTCGTCGGAATCGCGGGTCTGGTGACGGAGGTGGGCGGCCTGATGACCCACGGCGCGGTGATCGCCCGGGAGTACGGCCTGCCGGCCGTCGTGGGCGTGGAGCGGGCCACCCGGCTGATCCGGGACGGCCAGCGCATCCGCGTGCACGGAACGGACGGGTACGTCGAGATCCTGCCCTGACCGGCCACCCGCGCAGACCCGCCCGCCACTGCCGGCCGCCCCGGCACCGCATCCCCACTCCCGCCGCACCACCAGCATCACCATCCGCGCATCACCACCATGTTCTCCTGCGGCCGGCTCGGTCGGCCGCAGGAGAACGGCGTCTACCGGGCGGAGGCGATCACTGGCCGAGGCCCTGGCCGAACCCGCCGTCCACGGGCAGTTCCACGCCGGTGGTGAAGGTGGCCTCGGCGGCCAGGTACAGCGCGGCGGCAGCGACCTCTCCCACGGTGCCTCCTCGGCCCATCGGCGTGGAGGCGTTGCCCTGCTCGATGAACTCGGCGCGTTGCTCGTCGGTCAGCTCGGCGACGCCCATGGTGGGGGTGAGAATGAAGCCCGGGGCGATCGCATTGACGCGGATCTTGCGGGGGAGCAGTTCGGCGGCGAGCACCTTCGAGAAGGCGGCGACGGCCTCCTTCGCTCCGGAGTAGGCGCTGAGGCCGGGAAATATGCGGTCGTTGGAGACGGTGGTGAACACGATCGAACCACCCTCGGACATCAGCGGTACCAGTCGCTGGACGGTGAAGAAGGCGCCCTTGGCGTTAACGTCGAAGACGCGGTCCCACGATTCTTCTGTGACCTCTTCGAGCGTCTGGAACTCGGCGATGCCTTGGTTGACGAACAGGTGGTCGATGCTGCCGAGGCGGTCGGCGACCTGATCGCGCAGGGCGGTGATGGCGTTGATGTCGGTGACATCGGAGCGCACCGGGTGGGCCAGCGGATTGTCGAGCGCCGCCTGGGCCTCGGCGAGCCGCTGGTCGCTGCGTCCGGTGTATATCACTTCGGCACCGCGATCGGTCAGGGCTTGGACGATGGCTCGGCCCATGCCGATGGTGCCGCCGGTGACGACCGCCCTTTTACCTGCCAGGGGCTTCGGGTCGATGGTCGAACGTGCCTGTGTGCTGTGGTTCGTTGCCATGGCGGCTAAGCTAAACCTTGACGTCAATGTCAGAGTCAAACTGCTGTATTGGGAGTCACGTGTTCATCGGCGAGCTGTCGAAGCGGACCGGCGTCAGCACCAGGAGCCTGCGGTACTACGAGCAGCAAGGGTTGCTGCGGCCGCAGCGACGGGCCAGCGGCTACCGCGAGTTCGATGAGCCCGATGTGGCCGCGGTGCGCCGGGTCCGGATCCTGCTCGCGGCCGGACTGAACACCGACCTGATCCGGGAGGTGCTGCCCTGCATGACTGAGGAGGGAGCCGTCCTGGCGCCGACCTGTGAGGAAATGGCCCAAGACCTAGAGCGTGAACGCGAGCGCCTGAGCCGCTCCATCGAACAACTCCAAGACGCTCACGCGATGCTCAGCTCGATCATCCACGCAGGTGAAGCGATGGCCGCCGGGGTCGGCCGCAACGGCCCTCCTGCCGGCGGATGAAGCCGCTGCTCGACGCTCACGCCGCCCAGCCCCCCGAGCCGTCGATGCTGCCCGCTCGACTCGCCAACTCGTACGCTCACTCGCCAACTGAAGCGCTCGGTCACCTCGGTGAGACTGAGCAGCCGATCTGGCGGACCGGGCAACTGGCTTGGCGAGGTCGATCCCGGCCGTTGGTGCCATCAATGGCACTATGGTCACTTGCATCGGCGGATGAGCGTTTGAGCCGGCGGGGGTGTTCGGGGCTCGGATGGTTGCTTGATCGAATAGCGGGAGCTCACTACTGCTGGATGCACTCGCGGGAATCGATCTGGGCTGGATTCTGGTATTGGACCGTACGAAGGCATCGCCTGGGTTGTTCATATGGGGCAATCACCCGATGATGCAGCGCGGCGGCGAAGCATTCCCGCCGCTGTCGAGGCAGCTCTTCGGACCCTTGGCAGCGGCCGTTGCTACGCACCTGGGTGCCCTTACCCCGTGATCCATGAAGTCCGCCCTGGCGTCTATCAAAAGAACGCTCAGATCGCCCATATCATCGGAGTCAAACGCACCGCCGCCCGCGCCGGACGTCGATCGGCAGAGCCGTTTCGGGCAAGAGCACCAGGAAGTCGGGGGTGTGGTCCTCACTGCTGCCGTCCGCGGTGGCGAACTTCAGTTTGAACGGCTGTGACAGCACCTCGGTCAAGGCTCCGACGAAGTCCAGGGCGAGCAGCAGATTCCGCTCGGCCAGGCTCTCGAAGCCATGCATCCGCCCTGTGGCTAGCAGATACTGCAGTCCAGGACGGTGCCGCTGCCCCGTCCGCCGGGTAAACCCGCGTACCGGCACCGAGACAACCGCCGGAAAGCCCGCCATCTCCTTGACCGGACAGATCATGTCCGCTTGCTCGGTCTTCCACCACACCGTCCACCGACGTGTCCATCCCGGACCCGTGTCCAAAGACTCCGCAAATGCAGGATCGATGGGGTATGGCACGACAAGGTCAGTCAGAGAACGGTCGTGCGACCACACAGGGCGGGACTCGCTTTCCGGCGTACAGACCGAGGCATTCATGCTCCCGGCGCCGTAGGGCTGCCAGCTCCTCGTACGCATGTGAAGACTGCGTAGCGCGACGACGGGACCGCTGCTCTGCCCGCCAACCGAACTGCTCAGTCCCGCCGGCTCGCGTGCGCATCCGCCAGATCGGCTGCTCAGTCTCAACCACACCATCCACCACCCCCACCATTGCATAAAACTTCCAGGCTCCGTATAGTCATACCTCCACGGAGGAGGGTCCATGGCAGTACGAGCAGCAGTTGCCGGAGCGAGCGGGTATGCCGGAGGTGAGATTCTCCGGCTGCTTCTGGGGCATCCGGAGGTGGAGATCGGGGCGGTGACCGCGCACGGCAACGCCGGGCAGCGGCTCGGGGCGGTGCAGCCGCATCTGGTGCCGCTGGCCGGGCGGGAGCTGGTGGCCACGACCGCCGAGGCGCTGGCCGGGCACGACGTCGTCTTCCTCGCGCTGCCGCACGGGCAGTCCGCCGCGGTCGCCGAGGCGCTGGGGCCCGACGTGCTCGTCGTGGACTGCGGGGCGGACTTCCGGCTGGCGGACGCCGCCGACTGGGAGAAGTTCTACGGCTCGCCGCACGCCGGCACCTGGCCGTACGGCCTGCCCGAGCTGCCCGGCGCGCGGGAGGCGCTGCGCGGGGCCCGGCGTATCGCGGTCCCGGGCTGTTATCCGACGGCCGTCTCGCTCGCCCTCTTCCCGGCGTACGCGGCGGGGCTCGCCGAGCCGGAGGCCGTCGTGGTCGCCGCCTCGGGCGCCTCGGGCGCGGGCAAGGCGCCCAAGCCGCACCTGCTGGGCAGCGAGGTGATGGGCTCGATGAGCCCGTACGGCGTGGGCGGCGTGCACCGGCACACGCCGGAGATGGCGCAGAACCTGGGCGCCGCGGCGGGGGAGCCGGTCACCGTCTCCTTCACGCCGACGCTCGCGCCCATGCCCCGCGGCATCCTGGCCACCTGCTCCGCGAAGGCCCGGCCCGGCGTGGACGCCGCCGACCTGCGGGCCGCGTACGAGAAGGCGCTGGGCGACGAGCCGTTCGTCCGGCTGCTGCCGGAGGGGCAGTGGCCGTCCACGGCGGCCGTGTACGGGTCGAACACCGCGCTGGTGCAGGTCGCCCACGACGCGGCGGCCGGCCGGATCGTCGTGATCTGCGCCATCGACAACCTGACGAAGGGCACCGCCGGCGGCGCGGTGCAGAGCATGAACATCGCCCTCGGCCTCGACGAGGCCACCGGGCTCTCTACGATCGGAGTCGCACCGTGAGCGTCACGGCAGCCAAGGGTTTCTCGGCGGCGGGCATCGCCGCCGGGATCAAGGAGAACGGGAACCCGGACCTCGCCCTGGTGGTGAACAACGGACCGCGACAGGCCGCCGCAGGCGTCTTCACCGCCAACCGCGTCAAGGCCGCCCCGGTGCTCTGGTCGGAGCAGGTCCTCAAGGGCGGCCGGGTCTCGGCCGTCGTCCTCAACTCCGGCGGCGCCAACGCCTGCACGGGACCCGAGGGCTTCCAGGACACCCACGCGACCGCGGAGAAGGCGGCGGAGGTGCTCAAGGGGCACAGCGCGGGGGAGGTCGCCATCGCCTCGACGGGACTGATCGGCCTACGGCTGCCCATGGACAAGCTGCTGCCGGGGATCGAGAAGGCCGCCGTCGACCTCAGCGTGCACGGCGGGGAGAAGGCCGCCATCGCGATCAAGACCACCGACAGCGTGCACAAGACCGCCGTGGTCTCGAAGGACGGCTGGACGGTCGGCGGCATGGCCAAGGGCGCGGGCATGCTCGCGCCGGGGCTTGCCACCATGCTCGTGGTGCTGACCACCGACGCCGACCTGGACCCGCCGGTCCTGGACCGGGCGCTGCGCGACGCGACGCGCACGACCTTCGACCGGGTCGACTCCGACGGCTGCATGTCCACGAACGACACGGTGCTGCTGCTGGCCTCGGGGGCGTCCGGGGAGGTTCCGGAGTACGACGCGTTCGCGGACGCGGTCCGTACGGTCTGCGACGACCTGGCGCGGCAGCTCATCGGGGACGCGGAGGGCGCGAGCAAGGACATCCGTATCGAGGTCGTGGGCGCGGCGAGCGAGGACGACGCCGTCGAGGTGGGCCGGTCCATCGCCCGGAACAATCTGCTGAAGTGCGCCATTCATGGTGAGGACCCGAACTGGGGCCGGGTGCTGTCCGCCATCGGCACCACCTCCGCCGTCTTCGACCCGGACCGGCTGAACGTCGCCATCAACGACGTATGGGTCTGCAAGAACGGTTCGGTGGGCGAGGACCGGGACCTGGTCGACATGCGCTACCGGGAGGTACGGATCACCGCCGACCTCAGCGCGGGCACCGAGTCCGCGGTGATCTGGGCGAACGACCTCACCGCCGACTACGTCCACGAGAACAGCGCGTACTCCTCATGAGCACCCGCAAGCACACCGCGCTCCCCAAGGCCCGCACCCTCATCGAGGCGCTGCCCTGGCTGACCCGGCACCACGGCAAGACCGTCGTCATCAAGTTCGGCGGCAACGCCATGGTCGACGAGGAGCTGAAGGCCGCCTTCGCGCAGGACGTCGTCTTCCTGCGGCACGCCGGACTGCGCCCGGTCGTCGTGCACGGCGGCGGCCCGCAGATCAGCGCCCAGCTCGACCGGCTCGGCCTGGCGTCGGAGTTCAAGGCGGGCCTGCGGGTCACCACTCCCGAGGCCATGGACGTCGTACGGATGGTGCTCGCCGGACAGGTGCAGCGCGAACTGGTCGGGCTGCTCAACCAGCACGGCCCGCTCGCCGTCGGCATGACCGGCGAGGACGCCCACCTGATGTCCGCCACCCGGCACTACGCCGAGGTGAACGGCGAGCGGGTGGACCTCGGGCGGGTCGGCGAGGTCACCGCCATCGACCCCGGGGCCGTACGGGCACTGCTGGACGACGGCCGCATCCCGGTCATCTCCTCCGTCGCCCGCAGCGCCGACGAGGGCGACGGGACCGGCGTCTTCAACGTCAACGCCGACACCGCCGCGGCGGCCCTGGCCGCGGCCCTCGGCGCGGAGACGCTGATGGTCCTCACCGACGTGGAGGGCCTGTACGAGGACTGGCCGCGCAGCGACGAGGTGATCTCCCGGCTCACCGCCACCGAGCTGGAGAAGCTGCTGCCCGACCTGGCCAGCGGCATGGTGCCGAAGATGCGCGGCTGCCTGCACGCCGTACGCAACGGTGTGCACACCGCCCGGGTCATCGACGGCCGGGTCCAGCACTCGATCCTGCTGGAGATCTTCACGGACGAGGGCATCGGCACGATGGTCGTGCCGGACGGGCCGGCGGCCACCGGCGCCACGGGCGGCGGCGCGGCGGACATCGGCGAGCGCGAGAAGGCGGGAGCGGCATGAGCGACACGGCCACGGAAGCAACGCCCACCACGTGGGGGACGGCCTCCAACACGGCGCTCACCGAGCGCTGGCAGGGCGCCATGATGGACAACTTCGGCACCCCCCGCGTCCCCCTCGTACGCGGCGAGGGCGTCCAGGTCTGGGACGCCGACGGCAACGCGTACCTCGACTTCCTCGGCGGCATCGCCGTCAACGCCCTCGGCCACGCCCACCCCGCCGTCGTCCGCGCGGTCTCCGAGCAGATCGCCACCCTGGGCCACGTCTCCAACCTCTTCGTCGCCGAACCGACCGTCACGCTGGCCGAACGGCTGCTGCGGATCGCCGGCCGCCCCGGCCGGGTCTACTTCTCCAACTCCGGCGCGGAGGCCAACGAGGCCGCCTTCAAGATCGGCCGGCTGACCGGGCGTACGCGCATGGTCTCCACGGTCGGCGGCTTCCACGGCCGCACCATGGGCGCCCTCGCCCTCACCGGCCAGCCCGCCAAGCAGGCCCCCTTCCGGCCGCTCCCCGGCGACGTCGACTTCGTCCCGTACGGGGACACCGAAGCGCTGCGCGCCGCCGTCACCACCGACACCGCCCTCGTCGTCGTCGAACCGGTCCAGGGCGAGAACGGCGTGGTCGTCCCACCCCCCGGCTACCTCGCCGCCGCCCGCGAGATCACCGCCGCCACCGGCACCCTGCTCGTACTGGACGAGATCCAGACCGGCATCGGCCGCACCGGACACTGGCTCCACTCGCAGGCCCAGGGCGTCGAGGCCGACGTGATCACGCTCGCCAAGGGCCTCGGCGGCGGCCTGCCCATCGGCGCCACCCTCGCCTTCGGCCCGGCCGCCGACCTCCTCACCCCCGGATCGCACGGTTCGACGTTCAGCGGCAACCCCGTCGTGTGCGCGGGCGCCCTCGCCGTACTGGACACCATCGAGGCCGACGGCCTCCTCGACCACGTCAAGCGGGTGGGCGAGCGGCTGCGTGGCGGGATCGAGGCATCGGCGCACCCGCTCGTCGGCCAGGTCCGCGGCGCGGGGCTGCTCCTGGGTATCGTCTTGTCCGAGCCCGTCGCACCGCAGGTGCAGCGAGCGGCTCAGGACGCGGGCCTCCTGGTGAACGCGGTCGCGCCGGACGTCATCCGGCTCGCCCCGCCGCTGATCGTCTCGGACGACGAAGCGGATACGTTCCTCCGGAAGCTCCCCGCCGTCCTCGACGCGGCCCTCGCAGGGGCACACGGGGTACAACAATCCGGAGACTGACGACAACGATGACCGAGGCGCAGGACAACGAGACGCTGCACGGGGGACCTGCCGTACCGCAGACCCGCACCGCCCGCCACCGCCGGATCGTGGACATCCTCAACCGGCAGGCCGTCCGCTCCCAGAGCCAGCTGGCCAAGCTGCTCGCCGACGACGGCCTGTCCGTCACCCAGGCCACGCTCTCGCGCGACCTGGACGAACTGGGCGCGGTGAAGATCCGCAACACCGGCGGGGAGCTGATCTACGCGGTACCGAGCGAGGGCGGCGACCGCAAGCCGCGGGCGCCGCTGGGGGAGTCCGCCAAGGAGGAGCGGATGCGCCGGCTCTCCGGCGAACTGCTCATCTCCGCCGAGGCGTCCGCCAACCTCGTGGTCCTGCGCACCCCGCCCGGCGCCGCACAGTTCCTCGCCTCCGCCATCGACCAGGCCGAACTGCACGACATCCTCGGCACCATCGCCGGCGACGACACGCTGATGCTCATCAGCCGCGACCCGGCCGGCGGCCAGGCCCTCGCCGACCACCTGCTGAATCTGGCGCAGAAGGCGCGCTGACCCGGCCGGTCCCCGCCCCGTCACCCGCCCGGCCCCTGTGTACTGGGGCCCCGCCCGGCCGCCGCGGCCGGGCGGCACGGGAGGACCGATGCTGGCAGTACGCGCGCGAGCGCTGTTCGACGGGGTGGGGCCGGGACTGGTCGAGCGGCCCACCGTACTGATCGAAAACGGCCGGATCGCAGCGGTACGCCCCGGCGGGGTCCCGCTGATCGGCACCGAGATCCTCGACCTGGGCGCCGCCACCCTCCTCCCCGGCTTCATCGACACCCACACCCACCTGGCGTTCGACGCGAGCGACGACGTCATCGGCCGGCTCACGGACGCCGACGACACCACCCTCCTGCACCGCGTCCGGGCCGCCGCACGGGCCTCGCTCGCCGCCGGGGTGACGACCGTACGAGACCTCGGCGACCGCGGATACCTCACCCTGCGGCTGCGCGCCGAGACGGCCCGCGACCCGGCCGCGGGCCCCCACGTCGTCGCCTCCGGCCCGCCCCTCACCACCACCCGCGGCCACTGCTGGTTCCTCGGCGGCCGGGCGGAAGGCGTCGACGGCGTCCGCGCGGCCGTACGCGAACGGGCCGAACGCGGCGTCGACGTCGTCAAAGTCATGGTGACCGGCGGCGACCTGACCCCCGGATCGGACCCGTACAGCGTCCAGTACGGCCGCGACGAACTGCGCGCCATCGTCGACGAGGCCCACCGCCACCGGCTGCCCGTCACCGCCCACGCCCACGCCGTCACCGGCATCCGCGAAGCGGTCGCCGCCGGCTTCGACACCATCGAACACTGCTTCTTCCTCACCGAGACCGGCGTCGACTTCGACCGCCGGGTGATCGAGGACATGGTCCACCGCGGCACCACCGCCTCCCTCACCCTCGGCGCCCTCCCCGGCGGCCCGCCCCCACCGGCCCACATCGCCCGCCGCATCCCGTCCCTCATCACCGGCCTCGCCACCCTCCGCGAAGCCGGCGTCCCGCTGTCCCTCGGCAGCGACTCCGGCATCTTCCCGGTCAAGGCCCACGGCAGCCACCCGTACGGCATCACCGCCATGACCGACTTCGGCTTCACCCCGGTCCAGGCCCTGCGGGCGGCGACATCGACGGCAGCGCTGGTCTGCGGCCTGGGCGACCGGAAGGGACGGATCGCGGCGGGGTACGACGCGGATCTGGTCGCGGTGGGCGGGGATCCGCTCTCGAACGCCGCGGCGGTGCACGACGTGGTCGCGGTGATCCGGGGCGGGCGGAGGGTGGGGTGAGGGGCGGCGTACGGGCGCGGGGCTGATGGGTGCGCGGCGTCCTCGTCATGAACCAGGTCGCCCACCCACGGGTCCCGCTCGCCGCTCATCCTCGCTCCATCTCGTGCAGCTCCGCCCACACCCGCTTGCCCCATGGCAGGGGATCGGTGCCCCAGTACCTCGACAGCGCTTCGACGAGAGTCAGGCCACGCCCGTGTTCGTCCTCGCCGTCCGGTTGCCGGGACATCGGCAATCTCTTCGATTTGTCCACGACCCCGATGCGCACCCTCGCCGCCTCTGGCCGGGTGATCGTGACCCGGATGGAACGGCTCCGCGCGTGCTGAACGGCGTTGGACACCAGCTCCGAAACGATCAAGGCTCCGTCTCCGGCCAACTCCTCCAGCCCCCATGCGGAGAGGGCGTTGTGCACCAGACGTCTGGCGGTTGCCGCGCTCTCCGGTGTGCGGGGCAGGGTTTCGGCGACGTGTGCCATGCCGATGCGCCCTTTCAGGTCGGTCGCATCCCGCGGCCGTCCGCGCAGCCGCCGGGGTTTACGGACCGATCATCGGGACGAGCGGGCACCACCCCCATCCCGTCGTCCTATAGGCCGCCCTATATTCGCCGTATGACGGCACCCGGCCTCAGCATCTGGTCCCACCCGGAACTGCTTTCGGCGCTCGCCGCCGAAGACTGGGGCGCCGTCCTGCGCACCTACCGCAGGCTCTCCGGGCTCTCCCAGACCAGGGTCGGCGAACTCGTCGGACTGGTGCAGCCGGACGTCTCCGACATCGAGCGCGGGCGTCGCCGGGTCACGTCCGGCGAAGTGCGGCAGCGCATCGTCGACGGGCTGAAAGCGCCGTCACACGTGGCGAGTCCGGACCGTCAGCCCGTACCGGGACTCGCACTGCCCGGCGCGGGGCCGGACGAAGACCTGCTCGCACGCCTCACCGGCACAGCCGACGCCACTCACAAGGTGGACACTGCCACGCTGGACTGGCTGGACAGGCTGCTCGCCGAGCACCGTTCCGCCGAAGACCTGATCGGTTCGCGTCCGCTGGTGGGCCTGATGCGGCAGCAACTGCGGGCCGTCGTGGACCTCTTCGCCGGCGCCCGGGGCCCGCTCGCGGACCGGGTGATCCGGCTCGCCGCCGAACACGCCCAGTTCCTCGCGTGGATGGCCCAGGACCAGGGGCAGACCACCGCCGCTCTCACCTGCTACGACCGCAGCCACGAATGGGCGCTGGAGGCAGGGGACGCGGACATGGCGGCCACGACACTGAGCATGAAGGCCCACATGGCATGGTCCGGCGGCCGGGGCGACCGTGCCGTACGTCTGGCCGAAGCGGCGCGCCGGTCGGCCCCGGACGCGTCCCCCGGCGTACGGGGAATGGCGGCGCAGATGGCTGCCCGGGGCCACGCCCTCAACGGTGCCGGCAGCGACGCCCACCGTCTGCTCGACGAGGCCCAGGCACTGATCACCCGGGCGTCCGAGCATCCGGAGGACGAGCCCGCGTGGATGTACTTCTACGGCGACACCTGGTTCACGCTCCAGCGCGGCATGATCGCCATGCATCTGCGGGACCGGGGCGACGCCATCGCGCACCTGCGTACCGGGCTCGCCGGCCTGGCTGACGGCTACCGGCGTGACCGTACCTGGTACGGATGCTGCCTGGCCCATGCGTACGCCGGGGCCGGAGAGGCCGCCGAGGCATTGGCCGTAGCACTCCCGCTCGTCCCCGACGCCGCCACGATCGGCCGCCCGCACTCCTGGAACGAGTTGCACGTCACGGCCGCCGCACTGATCCGCGCGGGCGCGAAGCAGGGACGCCTGCTGGTGGAGGCGCTGCGGCAGCACGACTGACCGTTTCGACCGCCCGGAAGGGAACCGCGCCGGGTGGGGAAAACGATCGAGGGCCCCGTCCCACCGAAGTGAAACAAGGCCCTCACCTGCGACTCTCACGAGTCGGGACGACAGGATTTGAACCTGCGACCCCTTGACCCCCAGTCAAGTGCGCTACCAAGCTGCGCCACGTCCCGGTGCTCGCTTCGGCCGGGTTTCCCCGGTCGCGGCGTGCACAAGAAAAATACCCTGTACTGGCCCCTGAATCCAAAGCGGGGCCCCCGTGGGGGTGCAGAACGGTCCAAAAGGGGCGGGCGGGGCCCTTCGGCGCGTGGTTGCATGGCGGTATGGGTGGTCACCGTAAAGAGGTCCGGCAGCGGCGGGTGTACGAGGCGCCGGAGGCTGAGGACGGTGCGCGGGTGCTCGTCGACCGGTTGTGGCCTCGGGGTGTGGCGAAGGACGCGGCCCGGCTGGACGAGTGGTGCAAGGACGTGGCGCCGTCGAAGGAGCTGCGTACCTGGTACGGGCACCGGGGCGAGCGGTACGAGGAGTTCGCCGAGCGCTATCGGGAGGAGCTGGCCGGTTCTCCGGCCGCGGAGGCGCTCGAAGGGCTGCGGGAGCGGGCGGCGGCGGGTCCGCTGACCCTGTTGACCGCCACCAAGGACTTGGCGCTGAGTCATGTGACCGTGCTGGTGGAGGTGCTGGGGGAGGAGTAGGAGGGGGGCGGGGGAGAGGGAGGGGTGGGGGTGGCGAGGGGGAGCGGGGCGGCCCGTATCCGGCGTTTTGGCGCGGTTCCTGCGTAGGGACTGCGCCATTCGTGTGGTGCGCGTTGACGAATCATGCGGTGGAGTGCATAGTTATACCCATCAGTGAATGCACCGTAAGGAGAAACCCGTGACCGAGCGCGTCGTACTCGCCTACTCGGGCGGCCTGGACACCTCCGTCGCCATCGGCTGGATCGCCGAGGAGACGGGCGCCGAGGTCATCGCCGTGGCTGTGGATGTCGGCCAGGGCGGTGAAGACCTGGACGTCATCCGCAAGCGCGCGCTCGCCTGTGGTGCGGTCGAGGCCGAGGTCGCGGACGCCAAGGACGAGTTCGCCGACGAGTACTGCCTGCCGGCGATCAAGGCCAACGCGCTGTACATGGACCGGTACCCGCTGGTCTCCGCGCTGTCGCGGCCCACGATCGTCAAGCACCTGGTCGCCGCCGCCAAGAAGCACGGCGCGAGCACCGTCGCCCACGGCTGCACCGGCAAGGGCAACGACCAGGTGCGGTTCGAGGCCGGGATCTCCTCCCTGGCGCCCGACCTGAAGTGCATCGCCCCGGTCCGGGACTACGCGATGACGCGGGACAAGGCCATCGCGTTCTGCGAGAGCAAGAACCTGCCGATCACGACGACCAAGAAGTCGCCGTACTCGATCGACCAGAACGTCTTCGGGCGGGCCGTGGAGACCGGCTTCCTGGAGGACATCTGGAACGCGCCGATCGAGGACGTGTACGAGTACACGCAGAACCCGGCGCTGCCCCGGGAGGCCGACGAGCTGGTCATCACCTTCAAGGAGGGGGTGCCGGTCGCGATCGACGGCAAGCCCGTCTCCGTACTGCAGGCGATCCAGCAGCTGAACGAGCGGGCCGGCGCGCACGGCATCGGCCGGATCGACATGGTCGAGGACCGGCTGGTCGGCATCAAGTCCCGCGAGGTCTACGAGGCGCCCGGCGCGATCGCGCTGATCACCGCCCACCAGGAGCTGGAGAGCGTCACCGTCGAGCGCGAGCTGGCCCGCTACAAGCGGCAGGTCGAGCAGCGGTGGGGCGAGCTGGTCTACGACGGCCTGTGGTTCTCGCCGCTGAAGCGGGCGCTGGACGGGTTCATCGACGAGGCGAACCAGGCGGTCTCCGGTGACATCCGGATGACCCTGCACGGCGGGCGCGCGGTGGTCACCGGGCGGCGGTCCGAGCAGTCGCTGTACGACTTCAACCTGGCGACGTACGACACGGGCGACACCTTCGACCAGTCGCTGTCCAAGGGCTTCATCGAGATCTTCGGGATGTCGTCGAAGATCGCCGCGAAGCGGGACCTGGCGTAAGCACGACACGCGGTGCGAGCCGGGGTGCCACCCCGGCTCCGTCCCCGGTGGCCGGTCCGACCGGCTGCCGGGGACCGTTCATCTCACCATCCACGAGGAGCTGAGCAAGTGAGCAGCAACAGCGGTGACGTCCGGCTCTGGGGCGGACGGTTCGCCGACGGTCCCGCCGAGGCCCTGGCGAAGCTGTCCGCCTCCGTCCACTTCGACTGGCGGCTGGCGCCGTACGACATCGCCGGATCCCGTGCCCACGCGCGTGTGCTGCACAAGGCGGGGCTGCTCAGCGAGGACGAGCTCACCCGGATGCTCGGGGGGCTCGACCGGCTGGAGGCCGATGTCGCGGACGGTAGTTTCGTCGGCACCATCGCCGACGAGGACGTGCACACCGCGCTGGAGCGCGGGCTGCTGGAGCGGCTCGGCCCGGACCTCGGGGGCAAGCTGCGGGCCGGGCGGTCCCGTAACGACCAGGTCGCCACGCTCTTCCGGATGTACCTGCGCGACCACGCCCGGATCATCGGCGGGCTGATCGCGGACCTCCAGGAGGCGCTGGTCGGCCTCGCCGAGGCGCACCCGGACGTCGCGATGCCGGGCCGTACGCACCTCCAGCACGCCCAGCCGGTGCTGTTCGCGCACCACGTCCTCGCGCACGTCCAGGCGCTGTCGCGGAACGCGGAGCGGCTGCGGCAGTGGGACGAGCGGACGGCCGTCTCGCCGTACGGATCGGGGGCGCTGGCGGGTTCCTCGCTCGGGCTGGACCCGGAGGCGGTCGCCGCCGATCTCGGGTTCGAGGGCGGCAGCTCGGCCAACTCCATCGACGGGACGGCGTCCCGGGACTTCGTCGCCGAGTTCGCCTTCATCACCGCGATGACCGGCGTGGACCTGTCCCGGATCGCCGAGGAGATCATCATCTGGAACACGAAGGAGTTCTCCTTCGTGACCCTGCACGACGCCTTCTCCACCGGCTCCTCGATCATGCCGCAGAAGAAGAACCCGGACATCGCCGAGCTGGCGCGCGGCAAGTCCGGCCGGCTCGTCGGCAACCTGACGGGCCTGCTGACCACCCTCAAGGCGCTGCCGCTGGCCTACAACCGCGACCTCCAGGAGGACAAGGAGCCGGTCTTCGACTCCTGCGACCAGCTGGAGATCCTGCTGCCGGCGTTCACCGGGATGATGGCCACGCTGACCGTCAACCGGGAGCGCATGGCGGAGCTGGCCCCGGCGGGCTTCTCGCTGGCCACGGACATCGCCGAATGGCTCGTACGGCAGGGCGTGCCGTTCCGGGTGGCGCACGAGGTCGCGGGGGAGTGCGTCAAGGAGTGCGAGCGGCACGGCATCGAGCTGGACGAGCTGAGCGACGAGCAGTTCGCCGCGATCTCGCCGCACCTGACGCCGGAGGTCCGCACGGTCTTGAACGTGCCCGGCGCGCTCGCCTCGCGCAGCGGCCGGGGCGGCACCGCGCCGTCCGCCGTCGCCGTGCAGCTGGCGGAGGTCAAGGCGGACCTGGCCACGCAGCGGGCGTGGGCGGACGCGAAGCGCTGAGCCTTCCCGTACGGGATGCCGGATGCCGAGCGCCGGACGGCGGCGCTCGCTTCCCGGGCCGCAGCCCCCTCGGACTCCTCCGAGGGGGCCGCGGCCGTTCCGCTGTGGCGGCGAGTACGGGAGACCCGTGCGAATCGAATGAGACATCACTGTCTCATTCGGCTATGCTCTGTCTCATGGCCGTAGACCGTGAACACGTACTGAAAGAGGCCGCCGGCCTGCTCACCCGCAAGGCGACCGCCGGCATGGACGAGATCGCCAAGGCCGCCGGCATCAGCCGCGCCACCCTGCACCGCCACTTCGCGGGCCGCGACGCCCTGATCAAGGCGCTGGAGGAACTGGGCATACGGCAGTTCACCGCGGCGCTGGACGCGGCCCGCCTCGACGAGGACGACGCGATCTCGGCCCTGCGCAGGCTGATCGCCGAGGCCGAGCCGGTCGCCGGCATCCTGTCCTTCCTCTACACCGAGAACCAGCTCTTCGAGGGCGAAGGGATCAACGAGGGCTGGGCGGTGCTGGACGCCCGTATCCACGCGCTGTTCCGGCGCGGCCAGGAGGAGGGCGACCTCCGTATCGACCTGACGCCCGTCTGGCTCACCGAGGCGCTGTACGGACTGATCGGCGCCGGCGCGTGGGCCGTGCACGAGGGGCGCGTCGCCCGCAGGGACCTCAACCATTCGATCGCCGAGCTGCTGCTCGGCGGCATCCGACGGAGCATGGAGAAATGAGCAAGCCCGCCAAGGAGACCGCGGACCACACCGGTGCCACCGCGGAGCACCAGCCCCGCCCCGGACGCTGGCTCGCGCTCGCCGTCCTCGTCCTCGCCGTCCTGCTGGTCGGCGTGGACGCCACCGTCCTGGGCCTCGCCACCCCCTTCCTCAGCGAGGACCTGCGCCCCTCCGGCACGCAGCTGCTGTGGATCGGCGACGTCTACTCGTTCGTCATCGCCGGTCTGCTGGTCTCCATGGGCAGCCTCGGCGACCGCATCGGCCGCAAGAAGCTGCTGCTGACCGGGTCGGTCGTGTTCGGCGCCATGTCGGTGCTCGCGGCGTACGCCGGTACCCCGGCCATGATGATCGCGGCGCGCGCCCTGCTGGGCGTGGCGGGCGCGACGCTGATGCCGTCCACCCTGGCCCTGATCCGCAACCTCTTCCACGACCCCAGGGAACGCAGCCTGGCCATCGGCATCTGGGGCGCCATGGCCTCGGCCGGCGCGGCCGTCGGCCCGGTGCTCGGCGGCTTCCTGCTCGGCCACTTCTGGTGGGGCTCGGTCTTTCTGATCAACCTGCCCGTGATGGCGCTGCTGGTGATCGTCGGCGCCAAGGTGCTGCCGGAGTCCCGCAACCCCGATCCCGGCCCGTGGGACCTGCCCAGCGTCGGCCTGTCCCTCGTCGGCATGGTCGGCATCGTCTACGCGATCAAGGAAGCGTCGGTGCACGGCTTCCGCTGGGACATCGCGGCGGCCGGCGTCCTCGGGGCGTTCGCGCTGGTCACCTTCGTACGGCGGCAGCGGACCCTGGACTCGCCGCTGCTGGACATGAAGCTCTTCCAGCACCGCGGCTTCTCCGGCGCCGTACTGGCCGACCTGCTGACCATCCTGGGACTGTCCGGACTGGTCTTCTTCCTCTCGCAGTTCCTCCAGATGGTGCAGCTGCGCTCGCCGCTCAACGCGGGGCTGGTCGAACTGCCCGCGGCGATCGGCGCGGTGGGCGCGGGGCTCGCCGCCGGATTCGTGGCGCGGCGGCTGTCCGTACGGCTCGTCGTCGCCGGCGGCCTGGCGGTGGTCGGCCTCGCCCTGGCCGGCTGCATCGGCCTGAGCCAGGACACCAGCACGCTGACCCTCGGCACGATCCTGTTCGTCGTCGGCATCGGCGCGGGCTTCGCGTTCACCGTCACCGCGGACGTGATCCTCTCCAGCGTGCCCAAGGAGCAGGCGGGCGCCGCGTCCGCGGTCTCGGAGACGGCGTACGAACTGGGCGCCGCGCTCGGCATCGCGCTGCTCGGCTCCATCGTCACCAGCATCTACCGGGGCTTCGCCACCCCGGCGGGCGTGCCCGAGACGACCGCCAAAGCCGCCAGGGAGTCGCTCGGCGGCGCCGTGGAGGCGTCCGGCTCGCTCCCGGCCGACACCGGGGCCGGCCTGCTGAAGGCCGCCCAGCACTCCTTCGTCGACGGCCTGGACACCGCGGCTGGGGTCGGCGCGACCGTGCTGCTCGCCGCCGCCTGCGCCGCGTGGTTCCTGCTGCGCGGCCAGCGGCTGGAGGACAGCCCCGTCGAACCGGAATCCGTGCCCGAGGCGGCGCATCACTGAGACGGGTGATCCTCGGATCACCGGGCGGGGGGCGGCTGTTGTCCCCCGCCCGTTCACGTTCCGGCCGCCTCCTGTGGGCCGGCAGGCTCCCATGGCTCGTTTGACTCTCCAGGCATCCCCCCGCACTCGGGCAATCTCAGGAGGGTGAAGACCTTGGCAGAGCTCGGCAGACGCATCTTCTTCACCGCGGCGGGGGCTCTGGCCACCGCCACCGCGGTCGGCACCCACGCCTTCGCCTCCGGCCACGCACGCGACGCCGGGTCGGCGGACGAGTACGTGGACGTGCAACTGCTCAACATCACCGACCTGCACGGCTATCTCCAGGCGGCGCCGGGCAGCAGCTCGGTCATCACCGGCGCCGGCGGCAGGAAGTACACGGTGGGCGGCGTGGCCTACATGGCCGCGCACCTCGAACGGCTGCGGGCGGGCCGCGCCAACTCCCTTTTCTTCGCGCCCGGAGACCTCTTCTCCGGCTGGGAGTTCCCCGCCGAGTCGCTCGCCGACGAGCCGACCATCGAAGCCTTGAACCGCATGGGCATGGACTTCGCCTCGGCCGGCAACCACGAGTTCGACAAGTCGCCCGCCTTCCTCTCCCAGCACATGGTGGACGGCATCTCCTACCCGACGGTCGACTGGGACAACTCCTTCGTCGACTCCTCCGGACAGCGCTTCCACGGCGCCGACTTCGCGTACTACAGCGCCAACACGGTGTGGTCCGCCAGCGGGGAGCGGGTGCTGCCGCCGTACAACATCGAGTGGGTGGACGCCGGCCGGGGACGGCGGCTGCCGATCGGCTTCATCCACCTGACCGCCATCGGCACCGAGACCATGCCCGCCTCCTACCAGCCGGGGCTGCGCACCCTCGACCAGCTGGCCACCGCCAACCGCTGCGCCGCCGAACTGAAGTCCCGCGGCGTGAACGCGATCGTGCTGAGCATGCACGACGGCGCGGTGGCCGGCGGCGACTTCAACAGCGGCACCAACCCCTCGGGCCCCGCCTACGAACTGGCACTTCGCGCCTCGCCGGACATCGACGCCATCGTCTGCGGCCACTGGCACACCGCCTTCAACATGATGGTGCCGGACCCGGACGGCGTACCCCGCCCGTTCGTCGAGGCCGGCTGCCACGGCCAGCTC
The DNA here is from genome assembly GCF_042732265.1 of Streptomyces sp. NPDC059788. Taxonomy (NCBI): domain Bacteria; kingdom Bacillati; phylum Actinomycetota; class Actinomycetes; order Kitasatosporales; family Streptomycetaceae; genus Streptomyces; species Streptomyces sp. NPDC059788. Next base: position 51,880 of record NZ_JBHWHY010000033.1, read on the forward strand.
ATCAACGAGATCAACCTCCGGCTGGACCCGGCCACCGGCAAGGTCGTCCGCGCGCTGACCACCTCCACCAACCACCCCAACACCCGGGACGTGGCGCCGCATCCGGAGCTGGCCGACGTCGTCAAGTACTGGGCCGGGTACGGCACCCGGCGCGCGGCCGTCGCCCTCGGCAAGCAGACCGCCTCCTTCACCCGGACCCGCAACGCGGCGGGCGAGAGCACCATGGGCGACCTGGTGGCCGACTGGGCGCTGTGGGCCGGGCAGCAGCCCCAGGGCCCGATGAACGACGCCAACCTCGACCCGGCGACCCCCGCCGAACTGGCCGTCATCGCCATCGCGCCGCGCATCGGGCAGGCCATCATCGCCGCGGACCTCACCTATGACACCGCGTCGGGCGGCACGGTCGCCTTCGGCAAGGCGTGGAACGCGGTGGGCTTCGGCGACCCGATCGTCACGGCCACCGTCACCGGGCAGCAGATCCACGACGCGCTGGAGCAGCAGTGGACCGTGCCCGCGGGCGGCGGTCTGAAGTACGCGCCGCTGGCGGTCTCCGGCAACGTCCGCTACAGCTTCGACGCGACGGGCGCGGCGGGCGACCGGGTCGACCCGGCCGATGTGTTCATCGACGGCACCGCGCTGGACGTGTCCCGCTCGTACCGGATCGCGGCGCCCTCGTACACGCTGCTCAACCAGGACGGGTATCCGGCGTTCACCGGCTTCACCCGGCCTTTCCGGCACAACCGGGACTTCGAGAGCTTCGTGGCGTACGTCAAGGAGCGGCGGCGGATCGCGCCCGCGCCGCTGAACCGGGTCACGGTGAAGAACGGCAGCGCGCCGGGCGCGCGGGTCGGCGAGACCACCGTCCCGCCGCGGCTGCGGCGTGCGGACGGCACGGTGCTGCCGCGGGCCGAGGCCGCGATGCTCGCCGCCGGGCGGCCCTCGGCGGAGGGATTCCGGGTGCCCTGCTAGGCGTACGGAAACGAGGTCCACGGAAACGAGGTCCACGGCAACGCGCAGGGCCCCGCCCGGAATCGGACGGGGCCCTGCGCGTCGCGGGTCGGGCGGCGGTCAGGCCGCGCGTGCCTTGGTGGCGTACATGTCGACGTACTCCTGGCCGGACAGCTCCATGACGTCGCTCATCACCTCGTCGGTGACGGCGCGCAGCACGTAGCGGTCCCGGTCCATGCCCTCGTAGCGGGCGAAGTCCAGCGGCTCGCCGAAGCGGACGGTCACCGGCGCCAGGTGCGGACGGCCCTTGCCGCCGGGCTGCACCTTGTCGGTGCCGATCATCGCGAACGGCACGACGGGCGCGCCGGTCATCAGCGCCAGCCGGGCGATGCCCGTACGGCCGCGGTACAGGCGGCCGTCGGGGGAGCGGGTGCCCTCGGGGTAGATACCGAAGATCTTGCCCTCCTCCAGGATGCGGCGGCCGGTCATCAGCGCCGCGACACCGCCGTGGCCGCCGTCCCGGTCCACCGGGACCATGCCGGAGCAGGTGAAGAACCAGGACATCAGGCGTCCCTTGAGCCCCTTGCCGTTCACGTACTCGTCCTTGCCGATGAAGAACACCTGGCGCTTGACGACGAGGGAGAGGAACAGCGAGTCGATGAACGTGACATGGTTGCCGGCCAGGATCACCGGTCCGCTGCCGGGAATGCGTTCCGCGCCCTCGACCTTCGGGCGGAACAGGACACGCATGACGAATCCGAGAAACGCCTTCAGCAGAATGCGGGACAACGGGCCCTCCGGTCGTGGGTGGTCTGCGGCGGTCGCCGCGAGCGTGCAAGAGTATGCAGCCCAGGACGATACTCGTCGGCCGCGCTCGATCGCACATCGGGTTCACGGGACCGATACGCAGAGTTGACGTGGGTTTGCCGCGCGTTGGGGGCCAGGTCTCCCGTTCGAAAGGTGTACGTGCCTAGGATCGCCCCCGACCCATTGACAGGTGCCGGACACTCTCACCGGCGCCGTGGAGCGAGGAGCGCGATCATGCAGGAACGGCAGCGGCCGGGGCGCCGGACGGTACTGGGCGCGGCGGCCCTCGGCGCCGGCGCGGCGGTCTGGGGCGGCACCGGCACGGCGAGCGCCGCGGGCTCCCGCGGACGGGGCCACGGCCACGACGAGCTGCCCGTACCGCTGATCGTGGGCCACCGCGGCGCCAGCGGCTACCGCCCGGAGCACACCTTCGGCTCCTACCAGCTCGCCCTCGACATGGGCGCGGACGTCATCGAGCAGGACGTGGTGCCCACCAAGGACGGCCACCTCGTGTGCCGCCACGAGAACGACATCACGGCCACCACCGACGTCTCGGCCCACCCGGAGTTCGCGGACCGCAAGACCACCAAGACGGTCGACGGTGCCAAGCTGACCGGCTGGTTCACCGAGGACTTCACGCTCGCCGAGCTGAAGACACTGCGGGCGAAGGAGCGCATTCCGGGCACCCGGCAGCACAACACCCTTTATGACGGCGTGTGGGACGTACCCACCTTCGAAGAGGTGCTGAAGTGGGCCGACCGCGAGGGCCGCAAGCGGGGCCGCCGCGTCTGGCTGCACATCGAGACCAAGCACCCCACCTACTTCCGCAAGCTGGGCCTGGGCCTGGAGGAACGTCTCGCCAGACTGCTGCGCAAGTACGGACGGCACAAGAAGCACTCGCCGAACTTCCTGCAGTCCTTCGAGCCCAGCAGCATCCAGCGGCTCGACAAGCTCGTCGACTGCCCGAAGGTGGTCCTGCTGGGCACCCTCAAGGACCGCCCCTGGGACTTCGAGGTGGCGGGCGACCCGCGCACCACCGCCGACCTGGTCAAGCCCGCGGGCCTGAAGTGGATCGCCGGCTTCGCGCAGGGCATCGGCCCGGACCTGACGGTCATCATCCCGCGGACCAAGGACGACAAGCTGGGCGAGCCCACCTCCGTCGTCAAGGACGCGCACGCCGCGGGCCTGGTCCTGCACCCGTACACCGGCCGCAACGAGAACACCTTCCTGCCCGCCGACTACCGCCGGGGCAGCGACCCCGACGCGTACGGTGACGCGCTGGGCGTCTTCAAGAAGTACCTGGCCACCGGCATCGACGGGATGTTCTCCGACAACTGCGACACGGCGCTGCTGGCCGCCGCGGAGTTCCGCGGGCGCTGACCGGCGCGACGCCGCCGGGCGGGCGCCCACCGGCGTCAATCCGGCACCGCCGGTGCCACGGACGAGTGAGGCCGTGGCACTGGCGAAACCACCGGACGGCACCCCCACGTCTCGCAGGCCATGCGGCACGCCATCACGGACAACGACCTCATTCGTACGCTGCGCCCCCTGCTGGCCGCCGAAGTCGCGGCCGAGGCGGCCGCCGCCGGAGCCGACGCCGAGGACCTTGAACAGGGCGTGTGGGCCCGGCTGCTGGAACACACCCGCGAGGCCGGGCCGCCCGCCGAGCCCGCCCGCTGGCTGCGCCGCGCGGTCCGCGCCGAGGCCCGCGGCGCCCGACGGCTGGCCCTGCGCGAGGTCCCGTACGACCCCACCGGACCGCAGCCCCGGATCGCCGCCGTCGCCGAACGCGCCGCCCTGGAGACCGAGGAGCGCCGCGCGCTGCTCGCCGCCGTCGAACGGCTCCCCGGACGCTGCCCGGCCCTGGTGCGCGCCCTGTTGTCCCGCTCCGACCTCACCTACCGCGAAATCTCATCTGAGTTGGGAATGTCACAGGGGAGCTTGGGGCCGGTCCGTTCCCGTTGTCTGGGATGCCTGCGCAGAATGCTCACGGCGGAGGTTGCCGCTGCGCGAAACCGGGGAGTCCGGAAGCAGCAGCGTCAGTCACGTCATGACGGCGGCGTGCACCACACGGCTCCGTCAGTCAGGGCAACCGGTCCGGGCGTACCCTCACACCCTCTGCACGCCCGGGCGCACCGAACCGAATAAAGGGGAGGCATTCGCGCATGGGTATGAGCGTGACCATCTCTGCGGCGACCGACCAGGACGCCGAGCAGATCCTCAAACTCCAGTACCTCTGCTACCAGCCGGAGGCCGCGCTGTACGACGACTACTCGATCGAGCCGCTCACCCAGACCCTGGATGACCTGCGTGCCGAACTGAGCGACGCCTGCGTGGTGGTGGCCCGGCTCGGCACGGAGGTCGTCGGGGCGGTGCGCGGCACGGTCGACGCGGACGGCACCGCCGCCATCGACAAGCTCGTCGTCCACCCCCGGATGCAGCACCACGGCCTCGGCGGACGGCTGCTCGCCGCCGTCGAGGAGCGGCTCAGCACCGAACGCTCCGCCAAGCGCTACCGGCTCTTCGCCGGCCACCGCAGCGAGGGCAACCTGCGCCTGTACCGCAGCCGCGGCTACACCCCCGTCGGCACCGAGCAGCTCAGCTCCCGGCTGAGCCTGGTCACGCTGGAGAAGGAGGCGGCCACCGCGCAGGGCGCGCCACGGGACTACGTGGCGAGCGTCTGACCGGCCCCGGCCGCGCGGCGGGGACCCACCGGGCGTACGGGCGCCGAGCGCGTCACGCCCGGCGGGCCCGCCGCAGCCACAGCAGACCGGTCACCGGCAGGAAGACCGGGATGAAGAGGTAGCCCATCCCGTAGTCGGACCAGACGGTCGCGTCGGGGAAGGCGGAGCGGTCCACCAGCGTCCACGTGCCGACGCCGAGCACGCCGGCCAGCTCCAGCGCGCAGCACACGACGGCCGCCCTGCGGGCCCCCTCGCCGCCGCGCACCAGCGAGAACAGGATGAAGGCGTAGACCACCGCGGAGACCGCCGACAGGAGGTACGCCAGCGGCGCCCGGTCGAACTGCGCGATCAGCTGGTAGGCCGCACGCGACGCGGCGGCGACGGTGAAGACGCCGTACAGGGCGACCAGCAGCCGCCCGGGGCCGGTGCCCAGGGACCGCCGAGCGCCGCCCGCCGCGGCCTCGGGGGTCCGGGACCCCGCGGATGTCTCAGGCATGGCCGCCTCCCCAGATGTCGTACAGCCGCACTTGCAGTACGGCGAGGACCACCGCGCCCGCCGCCACGGTCGCCGAGCCCCAGCGGGTGCGCTCCGAGAGCGACAGGAAGCCGGTGGCCGGCACACAGGCGGCGGCCCCGACCAGATAGGCGACGAAGATCGCCGTACCGTCCCGCGGCGACTCGCCGCGCCCCAACTGCACCAGGCCGATCACCAGTTGCACCACGGCGAGCAGTGAGACCACCGCCATGCCGATGAAGTGCCAGTCCTTCGTCGGCTCGTCGCGAAACGCGGCGAAGCCGCACCAGGCGGCCAGGGCGAGGGCGGTCACGGCGATCGCCACCGTCAGCGCGTCGATCACCGGGACCTCCGCGCGGCGCGGCTGCGCGCAGTGGAGAAAAGGGGCATGAGGCGACTCTAATCGGCGCCCCGGCGGCCGACGCGCGCGGCCCCGCCGTCACCGGGCGACTCCAGTTGGTCACCAAGGTCACTTCCGCCGGTCACCGGTGGTCACTCCTGCCGGTCACCCGGTGTCACGTACGCTCGCGCAGTATGAAGATCTCCGCAGCCGCCCTGCTTTTCGACAACGACGGCACCCTCGTCTCCTCCATGGAGTCCGTGTACCGCTGCTGGACGCGGTGGGCCGAGGAGTACGGGATCACCGCGGAGGAGTTCGCCCGGGTCGAGCTGCACGGCCGCCCGGCCGCCGAGATCATCGGCGACCTGCTGCCCGCGGCCCGGATACCGGAGGCGCTGGCCCGTATCGAGCAGCTGGAGGTCGAGGACGTCGCGGGCGGGGTGATCGCGCTGCCCGGCACCCTCGCGCTGCTGGCCCAGCTGCCGCCGGAGCGCTGGGCGGTCGTCACGTCCGCGACGGCCCGCCTGGCAGAGGCCCGGCTCGCCGAGGTCGGAATCCACCCGAAGACCCTGATAGCCGCCGACGACATCAGCCGCGGCAAGCCCGACCCGGAGCCCTTCCTGCTGGCCGCCCGGCGGCTGGGCGTGGACCCGGCCGACTGCGTGGTCTTCGAGGACGCGCCCGCCGGCCTGCAGTCCGGCCGCGCGGCGGGCATGACCACCGTGGCGTTGACCACAACGCACCGGGCCGACGAGCTGGCCGCCGACGTGATCGTCGAGGACCTGTCGGCGGTGTCCGCGCAGGCCACGGGGGACGGTGTGGAGATCACCACGGCGGACTGAACCGCCGTCCACCCATCGGTCGGTCCCGTCCGCCATACGGACAGGCTTGATCGGGCCGTACGCCTGTCTGGTTTACTGGCGAACATGACCACGACGAGCAACCGCACCCCTGCGACCGAGGCGCCCCTGACGCCCGGTGCTCGTTGCATGTGTCGAATGTGTGACCGCTGAGGGCCCCCGCCGAGCCTCGCGCCCCGAAGCGAGACCCGCCGCCTTGCGCCGTGCGAGACGTACACCGCCGTACCCCACGGACCCGGCCGCCCCGCGTCACCGGAACCCGAAGCCGGGCCACCGCGCCCTCCGGGTCCCCCATGCCGCACTCCGCAATGAATGCCCCGTGCCCGGCGGGCGAGCCGCCCGGCACACGACAGTGACGGAATTCCCTGTGATCACCACAACGGGCCTGACCAAGGTCTACCGCTCAGGAGACCGCGAAGTCACCGCCCTGGACGGCGTCGATCTGCACGTCCGCGAGGGCGAGGTGTACGGCGTCATCGGCCAGAGCGGCGCCGGCAAATCCACCCTCATCCGCTGCGTCAACCTCCTGGAGCGCCCCACCTCCGGCACGGTCACCGTCGCCGGCCAGGAGCTGACCTCGCTGGCCGGCCGGGGACAGCGCGCCAACGCCGCGCTGCGCGCCGCCCGCAGCCACATCGGCATGGTCTTCCAGCACTTCAACCTGCTGTCCTCGCGCACCGTCCAGGACAACATCGAGCTGCCGCTGGAGATCCTCAAGGTCGACCGCCGCGAGCGCTCCCGCAAGGCACTGGAACTGCTCGACCTCGTCGGCCTCGCCGACAAGGCCAAGGCCTACCCCGCCCAGCTCTCCGGCGGCCAGAAGCAGCGCGTCGGCATCGCCCGCGCCCTGGCCGGCGACCCCAAGGTGCTGCTCTCCGACGAGGCCACCAGCGCCCTGGACCCGGAGACCACCCGCTCCATCCTCCAGCTGCTGCGCGACCTCAACCGCCAGCTCGGCCTGACCGTGCTGCTGATCACGCACGAGATGGACGTCGTCAAGACGATCTGCGACTCGGCCGCGCTGATGAAGAACGGCCGCGTCGTCGAGCAGGGCACCGTCTCGGAACTGCTCGCCACCCCCGGCTCCGAGCTGGCCCGCGAGCTGTTCCCGGTCGGCGGCGAGCCCTCCGGACCGGACCGTACGGTCGTGGACGTCACCTTCCACGGTGAGGCCGCCACCCGCCCGGTGATCTCCGAGCTGTCCCGTACGTACAACGTGGACATCTCCATCCTCGGCGCCGCCATGGACACCGTCGGCGGGAAGCAGATCGGCCGGATGCGCATCGAGCTGCCCGGCCGCTTCGAGGAGAACGTCGTGCCCATCGGCTTCCTGCGCGAGCAGGGCCTCCAGGTGGACGTGGCCGGCGAGACGGCCGGCCCCGCGACGGCGGCGCCCGCCGGCGCGCTGGTGAAGGAAGGTGCCAAGTGACCTGGTCGCAGATGCAGCCGCTGCTGTACAACAACACGCTCGACACGCTCTTCATGGTGTGGTGGTCGACGTTCTACGCCGTCCTGTTCGGCATCCCGCTCGGCGTCCTGCTGATCCTGACCGACCGCGGCGGCGTCCTGCAGAACGTCGTGGTCAACAAGGTCATCGGCGCGGTCGTGAACATCGGCCGGTCCTTCCCCTTCCTGATCCTGATGGTCGCGCTGATCCCCTTCACGCGCCTGGTCGTCGGCGTCTCCATCGGCCCCACGGGCGCGGTCGTGCCCCTGGTCATCGCGGCCATCCCGTTCTTCGCCCGGCTCGTCGAGGCCGCGCTGCGCGAGGTCGACCACGGCCTCGTCGAGGCCGTCCAGTCGATGGGCGGCGGCACCTGGACCATCGTCTTCAAGGTCCTGCTGCCGCAGGCCCTGCCCGCGCTGGTCGCGGCCGTCACCACCACCGTCATCACGCTGATCGGCTACTCCGCCATCGCCGGCGCGGTCGGCGGCGGCGGCCTGGGCAACCTGGCCTACACCTACGGCTACCTCCAGTACGAGACCAACCTGATGGTCATCACCATCGTGCTGCTGATCGTCCTGGTCATCGCCGTCCAGCTGCTCGGCGACCTGATCGTGCGCAGGCTGGCCGGCCGCGGCAGCCGCGGCTCCTCCTCCGTACGCGTCGGACTGCGCCGGGCGCCCGCCCCGGCCGCCGCCGACGGGCAGCCCGCCGGGGCCGCCCCCGCCGACGCCCCGAAGGAGCGCGTCGGCGCCTGAGACCGGGTCCGCACCGGACCCTCTTGAGCCCGGACCCTTTGCCGGGCGCATCCGCGCGGAACACCGGTCCCGCGCGTCCGAGAAACCAGATAGGGGCACTCTTCGTGCGTACCACCCGCAACATCACCGTGGCCGCCCTGGCCGCGGCGGCCGTCGCCCTCGGCGCGAGCGCCTGCAGCGCGCCCTCCGACGTCTCCTCCTCCGGGGACAAGAAGGAGGACAGCAGCGCGCCGCTGACCGTCGCCGCCAGCCCGACCCCGCACGGCGCGATCCTCAACTTCGTCAAGGACAAGCTCGCGGCGAAGGAAGGGCTCACGCTGGAGGTCAAGGAGTTCAACGACTACAACCTGCCGAACAAGGTCACCGAGGACGGCCAGGTCGACGCGAACTTCTTCCAGCACAAGCCGTTCCTGGACACCTACAACAAGAAGAACGGCACCCACGTCGTACCGGTCGTCAACGTCGCCATCGAGCCGCTCGGCGTCTACTCCAAAAAGGTCAAGAAGCTCTCCGAGCTGACGTCCGGCAACACCGTCTCCGTCCCCAACGACCCGTCCAACGAGGGCCGCGCGCTCAAGCTGCTCGCCGACAACGGCGTCATCACCCTCAAGGACGGCGTCGGCTCCGACGCGAAGCTGACCGACGTCGAGGACAACAAGGGCATCAAGCTCACCGAGCTGGAGGCCGGCCAGATCGCGCCGCGCCTCGCCGACGTCGACGCCGCCGTGATCAACGGCAACTTCGCCATCGGCGCGCAGCTCAAGCCCTCCACCGACGCCCTCGCGCTGGAGAAGGCCGAGAACAACCCGTACGCGAACTTCCTGGCCGTCAAGAAGGGCAACGAGGACGACCCGCGGGTCAAGAAGCTGGCGAAGTTGCTGAACTCGCCCGAGGTCAAGAAGTTCATCGAGGACAAGTACCGGGACGGTTCGGTCATCCCGGCCTTCGGCGCTCCGCAGAGCTGATCGCCGTCATCGCAGGTCAGCACCGTACGGACGGCCGTGCCGTGCGACGACGGGCCCCGGGGCGCGCATCTTGCGCCACCGGGGCCCGCGTGCGTGGCACATCCCCGGTCGGATGCTGCATCCTGGTGCACTCAAGACGGTCAACAGGGCCCGAACTTCGGAGCAGCACGGTCAACGGCGTTGGAGCAGCGGCATGACATCCACCTTTCCGGACATCTCCATCAGCACGGATCGGTTGGTGCTTCGCCCGTTCGAAGAGGCCGACGTGCCCGCGCTCACCGAGATGATGAACGACGAGCTGACCGCAGCCTGGACCGCGCTGCCCCACCCGTACACCACCGACACCGCCCGTGCCTGGGCCACCCGCGGGGCGGCCGCGGTGCGCACCGAAGGCCGCGGCATCGCCTTCGCCGTCACCGAGTTCCTCACCCAGCGCCTGGTCGGCACCATCACCCTCGACCGCACCGACTGGCGCATCCTGAGCACCGAGGCCGCCTACGTCACCGCGCCCTGGGCGCGTGGCGAGGGCTACGCCTCGGAATCCGTCCTCGCGGTCGCGCAGTGGCTCTTCAGGGACCAGAAGTTCGAACGGGTCGAGCTGCGCACCGCCGCCGACAACACGGCCGCCCAGCAGGTGGCCCAGAAGGTCGGCTGCATCAGCGAGGGCGTGCTGCGCAACGCCTGGATAGCCCGTTCGCGCACCGAGGACGGCGGCTGGACGGACATCCGCACTGACCTGATCGTGTGGAGCCTGCTGCCCGAGGACCTCGACGGCGTACCGGGCCGGATGGCCGACGCCAACGGCTTCGCCTATCCCGAGTGGAACTGAGCCCGCTCGGCGGCTGAGTCCGTCCGTCGGCCGTGTCCGTCCGTCGGCCGAGCCCGTCCGTCGGCTGCATCCGCCCGGCGGCGTCCGCGGGGCCGGGACGCGCCTGCCGGTCGGTTCCGGCCGTTCGGTTTCGGCCGGTAGCGCGCCGGCCGGTCGTGCTCCGGCCCGCTTCGCTGTGGTCCGGACCTCTCGGGGTAGTCTCGGCCTGCCCACAGAACTCCGTGACCGGCCGCCCGCTGCCGGGCGAGCCGTCCGGCGTGTGGCTGCGAGTTCCGTTTTCCATAGCTCTGTTCCGTATTGCCCAGTCCTGTTCCGTAGCAAGCGAAGCCCAGGAGACTGACGACGATGGCCGACCGGGTCACGGTGATCGGGTGGGACGGTTCGCCGTTGACCGCCGCCGCCCGCTCCGCCCTCGGCGCGGCGACGCTCGTGGCCGGCGCCGCCCACCACCTCGCCCTGCCCGAAGTCCCCCCGCACGCCGAACACATCCGGCTGGGCAGTGTCGGCCTGGCCGCCCGCCGCATCGCCCAGCACCGCGGCACCGCCGTGGTGCTCGCCGACGGCGATCCCGGCTTCTTCGGTGTCGTACGGACCCTGCGGGCGCCCGAGCACGGCCTGGAGGTCGAGGTGGTGCCCGCCGTCTCGTCCGTCGCGGCGGCCTTCGCCCGCGCCGGGATGCCCTGGGACGACGCCCAGATCGTCGTCGCCCACAGCCGCGACCTGCGGCGGGCCGTGAACATCTGCCGCGCGCACACCAAGGTCGCGGTGCTCACCGCGCCCGGCGCCGGACCCGCCGAGCTGGCCCTCCTGCTGGACGGCGTCCACCGCACCTTCGTCATCTGCGAGGAACTGGGCACCGGCCGTGAGCAGGTGACGGTCCTCACCTCCGACAAGGCCGCCGACCACGTCTGGCGCGACCCCAACGTCGTCATCGTCGTCGGCGGGGCCAGCGCCGCCACCCAGGGCAGCGGCTGGCTGGCCGGGCGCGACGTCGCCTACCCGTCGCCGCCGCGCGGCTGGGGACTGCCCGCGCAGGCGTACGGCGGCGTCCTGGACGAAGGGGAGTCCGTCCAGCTGCGCAGCGCCCAGCTGGCCCGGCTCGGGCCCCGGCCCGGCGACCTCGTGTGGGACATCGGCGCGGGCAGCGGTGCCGCCGCCGTCGAGGCCGCGCGCTTCGGGGCCGCCGTCATCGCCGTCGACTCCGACGCGGACGCCTGCGGGCGCACCACCGCGGTCGCCCGCCGGTACGGCGTCCAGCTCCAGGTCGTACAGGGCCGCGCGCCGCAGGTGCTGGAAGACCTGCCGGAACCGGACGTCGTACGGGTCGGCGGCGGGGGAGCGGAGGTGGTCACCGCCTGTGCGGCCCGCCGCCCCGAGCGCATCGTGACGCACGCGGCGACCCGCGACGAGGCCGAGGCGATCGGCCGGGCGCTGGCCGACGGCGGTTACGAGACCGAGTGCGCGCTGCTGCAGTCCGTCGAACTGGACACCTCCGCGTGGGTCGAGCGGGAACGGGCCGTCGTCTTCCTGCTCAGTGGCTACCGGCTTGCTCACCCGTGACCGGGTCCGGGACCGGCGCGCGGTAGGCTGGCGGATCGTTGCGCCGCCGTCCCACGTTCGGTTTCGTACGCCAATATCCGGAACATGCCGTGGTTTTGGCCGTAATTGAAGCTCTCAAGGGCGGACGTGCCGCGAGGCGCGCTCGCTCGTTCTAGCTATAGGGGCGGTCGGCGCGCCGCGGTGGAGCGCGTCGCACGAGCGGTTGGAAGGAGCACTACCAATGGGCGAGGGGTACGCATGACCGACACCGGCCAGGTCCCGGGCGAGGGGCTGCCGGAGAACGCAGGCGGACAGCCCGGACAGCCGCAGCCGGCGGCCGTTCCCTCCCCTGCCGATGCCGGCCCGACGCAGCCGCCGGGCGCGCCCCAGGCGCCCGACGCGTACACCTTCCTGGACCCCGCCGACGCGGGCGCCGAGGACGACGACCTGCTGCTGATGCCGGGGGCACAGGGCGCGTGGGGGAGCGAGCAGCCGCATCACCAGCCGTTCCCGCAGCAGGCCCAGCCGCCGCAGGCAGCGCCCCAGCAGAGCGTCCCCGAGCAGGCCGGCCCGTACGACTCCGCGCCGCGCGGCGCCATGGCGTACGAGCCCGGGCCGCCGGTAGCCGGCACCCACGAGAGCGGCGGCCGCGACTCGGCCTCGGTCGACATGGGCGGCGTCCGCGCGGCGCCGCCCGCCGCGCCCCAGCAGGCCGCCGCGCCGCGCCGCCCGCTTCACATGGGCCCGCCGGTCCCCGACGCGACCGGCGGCGTGGTCCGCTCGCTCGCCGACCGCGGCCCCGCCACCCCGGTGCGCGGCAATCCCGGCCCGCCGGCCCCGGGCCCCGAGTACCTGGACGTCGAGGAGGACGCGCAGCAGGTCCAGGCGCCCGCCGCCGTCGCCGCCGTGCAGGACGCGCACGCCCAGGCGTACGCGGCGTCCGGCACGGCCCCGCTGCCCGGACCGCAGCTCGGCATGATCGTCCCGCAGGTGCCGTCGTGGGACAGTGCCCCGGCGCAGGCGGCTCCGATGGCGCCGGTCGCCGTACAGGCCGCCGCGGCTGCCGAGGCGGCCCCGCAAGCTCCGGAGGCCGCTGCGGCCGGGGGCGCAGAAACGGTCGATCGCGGTGCTCAGGAGGCTGCGGTGGCTGATGTGACCACAGAGGCTTCCGAGGTCCCGGCGCCCGAAGCGGCCGAAGCCGCCGAAGCCGCTGTTCCGGCGCAGCCGGAGGCCGGGCCGGAAGGCGCCGAGGGCGCGCAGGAAGCCGCATCGGCCGAGGTCGCGCCGCAGGCGGTCGCCGACGGCGCCGAGCAGGCGGCGCAGGCCGAACCGGCCGGGCCGCAGCCCGCACCGGCCGAGCAGCCCGCCCAGGCCCCGGCCGACCAGTCCGTACCGGCCGCCGAAGAGTCCGTACAGGCTGCACCGGCTGCCGCCGACCAGCCCGTACCGGCCGGGCAGCCGGGCGCGGACGCCCAGGCCGCGCAGCCGGAGGAGGCCGCCCAGGACGTGGTGGGCACCGGCGAGACGACGCACGCCACGGGCACCGCCGACGGCGCACAGCCCGTGGCGGCGGCCCAGGTACCGCAGCCCATACAGGTCGCCGAGGAGGCACCGGCCGCTTCGGCCGAGACACCCGCGACGGCCCCGGAAGCGGCCGCACCGGCCGCCGAACCGGCGGAGACCGCCACCGTGACCCAGGACGCACCGGCCGAGGGCGCTCCCGCCGCGGAACAGCCCGTGCCCCCCGTGGAGGGCGAGGCCGCCGCCGCACCGGAGCAGGACCAGGCCGCCGCGCCCGGGACGGACGTACCGCAGGAGGCCGCCGCCGAAGCCGCCGCGGAGGCCGCTAAGCCGGCCGACGCACCGGTGCCCGCTCCGGCCGCCGAAGCGCAGATCCCGGCCGACGAAGCCGCCCAGGCCGCCGCCCCCGCGCCCGCTACCGTTCCCGCGGACGCCGAGCAGGCCGCCGCCCCGGCCCCGCCGGAGCAGCAGGCCGCCGAGGGCGACGGCACCCAGCAGGCCGACGAGGCCCGGGCCGCCGGACAGGCCCCGGACGCCCCGGTGACCGAGGACGCCCCCGCAGCCGAGGCCGTGGCCCCGGCGGAGGCTCCCGCCGACGCCGGAGAGCCGGCCACCGAGCAGGACGCCTCCGAACTCGTCCAGCTCGGCGACGCCCCCGACGCCCCGGTCGTCCTGAACACCACGGATGCCGCGGACGCCCCGGAGGCCACCGCCCCCCAGGCCGAGGCCGCCCCGGCCGAAGGCGGCCCGGAGCAGCCCGCCGCGGCTGCCGCCGACGAGTCCGCACTGCCCGCCGACGCCCTGGCCGCCGCCCAGGAAACGCCCGCCCCATCCGCGGAGCCCGCGACGCAGGCCGATACGGAGTCCGCGGCGCAGCCCGGCACGGAGTCCACCGAGCAGCCCGTCGCGGAAGCCGGACCGGCCCCCGTACCGGCCGTGCCCGCCACCCCCCCGGCCACCGGCTACGACGACTCCGAGCGCGCCGCCGTGCACCGCGTCATGCGCGAGCGCCGCGACATCCGCAACGGCTTCCGCCCCGACCCGATCCCCAACGAGGTGCTGCTGCGCGTCCTGGAGGCGGCCCACACCGCCCCCAGCGTCGGCCACTCCCAGCCCTGGGACTTCGTCGTCATCCGCTCGCAGGAGACCCGGGAGCGGATGCACCAGCTCGCCGCGGCACAGCGCGAGGCGTATGCGAAGTCGCTGCCCAAGGCCCGCGCCAAGCAGTTCCGCGAGCTGAAGATCGAGGCCATCCTCGAAACGCCGGTCAACATCGTGGTGACCGCCGACTCGACCCGCGGCGGCCGGCACACCCTCGGCCGTCACACCCAGCCGCAGATGGCCCCCTACAGCTCCGCCCTCGCGGTGGAGAACCTGTGGCTGGCGGCCCGCGCCGAGGGCCTGGGCGTCGGCTGGGTCAGCTTCTTCGACGAGCGGGAGATGGTCCGCGAGCTGGGCCTGCCCGACCACCTGGAGGTCGTCGCCTACCTCTGCGTCGGATTCGTCGACGAGTTCCCCGACGAGCCCGAGCTGATGCAGGCCGGCTGGGCCAAGCGCCGTCCGCTGTCCTGGGTCGTCCACGAGGAGACGTACGGCCGCCGCGCCCTGCCCGGCGAGGCGCCCGCCGACCTCCTCCAGGAGACCCTCCAGGGCATCCGCCCGCTGGACGCCAAGGCGCTCGGCGAGGCGTGGGAGCGGCAGAAGCGGATGACCAAGCCCCCGGGCGCGCTCGGCATGCTGGAGATCATCTCCGCGCAGCTGTGCGGCCTGTCCCGCAAGTGCCCGCCGCCGATCCCGGAGCCGGCCGCCGTCGCGATCTTCGCGGGCGACCACGGCGTGCACGCCCAGGGCGTGACCCCCTGGCCCCAGGAGGTCACCGGCCAGATGGTCGCCAACTTCCTGGGCGGCGGCGCGGTCTGCAACGCCTTCGCCAACCAGGTCGGCGCCGAGGTCTGCGTCGTGGACGTCGGGGTGGCCGCCGACCTGCCCGCCACCCCCGGCCTGCTGCCGCGCAAGGTCCGGCCGGGCACCGCCGACTTCACCGTCGGACCCGCGATGAGCCACGAAGAGGTGCTGCGCGCCATCGAGGTGGGCATCGAGACCGCCCGCGACCTGGTCGCCGCCGGGAACAAGGCGCTGATCACCGGCGAGATGGGCATCGCCAACACCACCACCTCGGCCGCCCTGATCTCCGTCTACACCGAGGCCGACCCCGTCGAGGTCACCGGCCGCGGCACCGGCATCAACGACGAGACGCACGCCCGCAAGATCGACGTCGTCCGCCGCGCCCTGGAGCTGCACCGCCCCGACCCCGGCGACCCCATCGGCGTCCTCGCCGCGATCGGTGGCCTGGAGCACGCGGCGATGGCCGGTCTGATCCTCGGCGGCGCCTCGCTGCGTACGCCGGTCATCCTGGACGGCGTCAGCGCCGGAGCCGCCGCCCTGGTGGCCCGCGCCATCGCCCCCGAGGCGCTGGCCGCCTGCATCGCGGGCCACCGCAGCGCCGAGCCCGGCCACGTCGCCGCGCTCAACAAGCTGGGGCTGCGCCCGCTGGTCGACCTCGACCTGCGGCTCGGCGAGGGCACCGGCGCCCTGCTGGCGCTGCCCGTCGTCCAGAGCGCCGCCCGCGCCATGCACGAGGTCGCCACCTTCGACTCCGCCGGAGTCACCGAGAAGAGCTGACCGCACGGCCACCGGCCCCGCGCCGGTGCCCGCGCATGACCCCCGGCCCGCAGCCACATAGGCTGTGGGCCGGGCCCGTACCCTCTCACCAGGTCCAGGGTCCCCGGGGCGGCAGCCGCCCCGCCCCGCCAGCCGCTCCAGCGCCGCAGCGGCGAACGCGTCCCCGCCCTCGCCCCGCGCGCTGCCGCACGATCAGCGCCCCGCGCCACCCGCACAAGGAGCCGTACCGCCATGGCCGAGCACGCCGAACACGCCGCCTACCCCGTCGGACTGCGCCTGTCCGGCCGCCGCGTGGTCGTCCTCGGCGGCGGCCAGGTCGCCCAGCGCCGCCTGCCCTCCCTGGTCGCCGCGGGCGCCGACGTCCTGCTGATCTCCCCGTCCGCCAAGCCGTCCGTCGAGGCCATGGCCGACACCGGCGAGATCCGCTGGGAGCGCCGCCGGTACGTGCCGGGCGACCTCGCGGACGCCTGGTACGCGATCGTCTCCACCGACGACCCCGAGGCCAACGCCGCCGCCTCCCAGGAGGCCGAGGACGGCCGCGTGTGGTGCGTACGCTCCGACGACGCCGAGGCCGCCACCGCCTGGACCCCGGCCACCGGCCGCAGCGAGGGCGTCACCGTCGCCGTCCTCACCGGCCGCGACCCGCGCCGCTCCGCCGCCGTACGCGACGCCATCGTCGAGGGCCTGCGCGACGGCACCCTCGCCGCCCCGCACCACCGCGCCCGCGCCACCGGAGTCGCGCTGGTCGGCGGCGGTCCCGGCGACCCCGACCTGATCACCGTGCGCGGCCGCCGCCTGCTCGCCGAGGCCGACGTGGTCATCGCCGACCGCCTCGGCCCCCGCGACCTGCTCGCCGAACTTCCGCCGCACGTCGAGGTCATCGACGCCGCGAAGATCCCGTACGGCCGGTTCATGGCCCAGGAGGCCATCAACAACGCCCTGATCGAGCACGCCCGCGCCGGAAAGTCCGTCGTCCGGCTCAAGGGCGGCGACCCCTACGTCTTCGGCCGCGGCATGGAGGAACTCCAGGCCCTCGCCGACGCCGGCATCCCGTGCACCGTGGTGCCCGGCATCTCCAGCTCCATCAGCGTGCCCTCCGCCGCCGGCATCCCCGTCACCCACCGGGGCGTCGCCCAGGAGTTCACCGTCGTCAGCGGCCACGTCGCCCCCGACGACGAGCGCTCCACCGTCGACTGGTCGGCCCTCGCCCGCCTGCGCGGCACCCTCGTCGTCCTCATGGGCGTCGAGAACAGCGGGGCCATCGCCGCCACGCTGATCGCACACGGGCGCGGCGCCGACACCCCCGTGGCCGTCGTCCAGGAAGGCACCACCGCCGCCCAGCGCCGCGTGGACGCCACCCTCGCCACCCTCGGCGAGACGGTACGGGCCGAAGGCGTCCGCCCGCCGGCGGTCATCGTCATCGGCGAGGTCGTGGCCGTGAACCCCGCGCGCTGACCCGCCGCCCCCGCCGCCCCACCGACCCCACCACCGACAAGGCACCCCACCCCGTGGCTGACATCATCACCGTCGACGATCCGGACGACCCGCGCCTCGGCGACTACACGGGCCTGACCGACGTGGAACTGCGCCGCCGCCGCGAACCGGCCGAAGGCCTGTTCATCGCGGAGGGCGAGAAGGTCATCCGGCGCGCCGGGCACGCCGGTTACGCGATGCGCTCGATGCTCCTGTCCGCCAAGTGGGCCGACGTGATGGGCGACGTCATCGAGGCGGCGACGGCACCGGTCTACGTGGTCAGCCCGGCCCTCGCCGAGCGCGTGACGGGCTATCACGTACACCGTGGCGCCCTGGCCTCCATGGCCCGCAAGCCGCTGCCGACGGCCGCCGAACTCCTGGCCCGGCCCGGCACCCGCCGTATCGCGGTGATGGAAGCCGTAAATGATCACACAAATATTGGTGCGATATTTCGTAGCGCGGCAGCCCTCGGCATGGACGCCGTCCTGCTCTCCCCGGACAGCGCCGACCCGCTCTACCGCCGCTCGGTGAAGGTCTCCATGGGCGCGGTCTTCGCCGTCCCGTACGCCCGGCTGGAGAACTGGCCCCGCGACCTGGAGACCGTCCGCGAGGCGGGCTTCCCCCTCCTGGCCCTCACCCCCGACGCCAAGGCCGTCCCCCTCGACGAGGTGGCGCCCCACCGCATGGACCGCGCCGCCCTGATGCTCGGCGCGGAGGGCGACGGCCTGACCCCTCATGCCCTGCGGGCCGCCGACACCTGGGTCCGTATCCCGATGGCCCACGACGTCGACTCCCTGAACGTGGGGGCCGCGGCGGCGGTGGCGTTCTACGCGGTGACGGCGGGCAGGGGGGACGGGGGAGCCGCCACCGGGTGAGTACCGGCCGGGGCGGCAAGGGCCGGTCCGGTGGTCAGTCGTGGTCGTACCAGGCGAAGGCGGCGATCCGCCAGCCCTCCGTGGTACGGACGAACTGGAACGTCTTGGACCCGCCGCCCTCGAACGGCGCGCCGTCCAGGACCCCGGACTTGCGGTACTCGCCGAACCGCGACGCGATGTCCCCCGCGATCTCGGTGCGCTCGGAGGTCTCCCACTCGGCGAACCCGACCAGCCGGCCGTCGGCCAGCAGCCGTTGGCGGGGCTCGACGAACTCCTCCACGGTGTAGACCGTGAACTGCGGGCCCGTATTGACGATCACGCCACCGGGCAGGACCAGCCGGCGGATGCGGGCCACGTCGGCGGGCCGGCCGTCCCGGTTGTCGAAGGCACCGAAGAACTCGGAGGTCAGCGCGTCTATCTCGGCTTTGGACACGGCGTGACGCTAACACTCGACGTACCTTGCGGGGAACAAAGATCTGAAGATCGGGAGGCCGGGAGACCAGAAGTCGAAAGGTCGGGAGAACCGGAGCCGGGAGGCCGCCGGAGGCGCAGCGGGCCCGTGCTTGCGCTCAGCCCCGTCCGGCCCCCGGTGGCACCACGGACGAGGACGACGTGACCACCGACCGGTCGGCGCCCAGCCCCCGGGCAGGTCCCTGGCACCCCTGTGCCGCCGCGATCCCCAGCGCGACCAGCAACGTGACCGTGATGAACACGATGATCCGCTGCCGCAGCAACCGCCGGTCCGGTCCGGGCCTGCGCCCGCCGGGCGAGGTGCGCGACCCCGTACGGGGCGCCCGCGCCGGACGCGAACCGTTTCGCCCTGAGGCGCGGGCTCCGGGGACGGAAGGACGGCCCGACGGCCGCCTGCCCCCCTGGGACTTGGGCGCGGCTTCCCCCGGAGCTCCCGGAGCGCCCGCCCCCGACGAGGGGCCCGGCGCCCCCGGCGTGCCCTGTGGCCGGGCCGACGCGGCACCGCGCCCCGCCGCACTTCCGCGCGGCGCCTGCGGACGCGGCGTCGGCGTGTTGGTCGCGCGCCGCTCCGTGTGCTGGCGCGCGTACTCCTCCGCGCGCTTCCCGGTCGGCCGGTCCGCCTGCGGCCGTACGGACCTGGCCCGGTCCGGTGTGCCGCGCTCGGACGACGGCCCCCGCTCGGACGGCGCCCCGGCGCTCCGCTCGGACGACGGCCCGCGCCCGACGCGCCCCCGCCTGGCCCCGCCGGGCATCGCGTCTCCGGGCCCGCCCGGCGCCGACAGCCCCTGCGCCTCGCGCGCCGCGATCTCCTTCAGCCGCAGCGACAGCGACAGCGTGCTCGGCCGCTCCGCCGGGTCCTTCGCCAGACAGGCCGCGAGCAGCGGCGCCAACGCGTCCGGCACCCCGGCCAGGTGGGCCTCCTCGTGCACGACGCGGTAGAGCATGACCTCCGAACTGCCCTGGCCGAAGGGCGAGTCCGCCGTGCAGGCGTACGCGAGCGTCGCGCCGAGCGCGAAGATGTCCGTCGCCGGGGTCACGGCGGCGCCGCGCACCTGCTCCGGCGCGAGGAAGCCGGGCGAGCCGACCGCCGTGCCGACGTGCGTGAGCGTGCTCGCGCCGGTGGCCCACGCGATGCCGAAGTCGATGATGCGCGGGCCCTTGGGGGAGAGCAGGATGTTGGACGGCTTGAGGTCCCGGTGGACCACGCCCGCGTCGTGCACCGCGAGCAGGCCCTCGGACAGCGCGGCGCCGATCGAGGCGACCTGCGCCGGATACAGCGGCCCTTCGTCGTTGACCTTGTCGTGCAGCGAGGGCCCGGGGACGTACTGCGTGGCGAACCACGGCCGGTCCGCGTCCAGGTCGGCGGCCACCAGCCGCGCCGTACAGCCGCCGCGGATGCGCCGCGCGGCGGACACCTCGCGCGCGAACCGCGAGCGGAACTCCTGGTCCTCGGCCAGGTCCGGCCGGATGACCTTCAGGGCCACCCGCTGCCCGCGCTTGTCGGAGCCGAGATAGACCACGCCCATCCCGCCCGCGCCGAGCCGCCGGTGCAGCCGGTACGAACCGACGACACGCGGGTCCTCGCGCCGGAGCCGCATCATCGCCATGTCCATCCCCGCTGCCCGGTCCCGTCTGACGTGGCACAGCTTACGGATTGACGGCTCGCTGTGCTGATAGGCCGCGCATGAGTCGGCGGCCGGATTGTCAGTGGCCGGTGGGATGCTGAACAAGCGGGAGGAATCCGGGCGGGGCGCGGTCCGGCCTGCCGCGTGGGCTCCCAAAGATCCGTCGCGGAAGGGGGATTGACGCGGTGAAGGGTGACCGAGTCGAGATCGTCGTGGACGCCGGGGACACGACCCGGGCGTACGAAGTGGTGGCGAGCAGGGCGGGCCGCAGGGTCGAGACGGCGGTGCGCAGGGGAGTGGTGGAAGTGAGCGAAGTCACCCGCAGCGGCTCCGTGGTGCGTACCGCCCGCTTCATGGCCAGCCGGGTCCTGGCCCTGGTCGAGCACCCCGTGCCGCGCGCCGAGGAGTCCGAGAGGGCCGCCGGGCGACCGTCCCCTCCGGGATGACCCCAATCCCCAGGGGCGCGTCTCCACCCAGGGGAGTACGCGGCGCGGGGCACCGTCATCCTCCTGGAGGCCGTCCAATCGGTACGACGGCATGACGCCCCGGGCCCGCCGGTTGCCTAATGTTGAGGTCAAGCGGCGGGTGAACGCACTCGTCCCCCGAGGTCAGACGCCCGCCGCCCCAGAATTCGACGGGGAGCGGGGCGATGGCAGACATCTTTGGGCGCACAGCCGTCCGTACGCAAGGGCGCAGGACCGCCTCGGCGTTCGGCGGACGGCCCTCGGGGACCCGCCATCCGCTCGTCGCGGTGGTGATGGTGCTGCCGCTGGCGGTTCTGCTCGCCGTGGTGTTCGGCGGCTGGGAAGCCGTCATGACACAGGCGTCGTCCGTGGCCGGAATGCTGGGGCGCTGAGGCGTCCCGGTCCTGGGAGAGCGGCCCGGGACGGGGGATCTTCCGGCTGACAACCCCGTGGGGACGGGGGTGCGGCGGACGGCACGAGTGGCCGGGCATCTGGGGAGATGCCCGGCCATCGGCCTGTGCGGGGCCGGGGTGTCGGTCCGTGCGGGGCCGGGCCGTCGTTCTGTCCGAGGTTCGGCCGTCGGTCTCTTCGGGCCCGGCCGTCGGTCCGTCCGGGGCCCGGTCCGGTCCGGCGGCGTACGATCCCGGACGGACCGCTTCGATCCGGGGGGACGATGCCCACATCAGCGCATTCCGGGACCGCCGCCGAAGAGCCCCGGTCGGCGGCCACGGCCCCGGGCGCCGCCCTGTCCCCGGATTCGGCCCCGGCCCCCGCCCTGGAACCCGGCCCGACCGCGGCACGTATCAGCCGACTGGCCACCCTGGCCGCCGGCCCCGGCGCCTCCTGCCCGCCCACCGTCCTCGCGGACCGGCCCGACGCCACCCTCGTCCGCGGCGGGCACGTCGTGGCCAAGGCCCACGCCCCCGGCTGCGACCCGGACCGGCTGGCCGCCCGGCTCCGCGTCGCCGCGCACCCGTCCCTGCGCGGCATCCTGCTGCCGCCGCTCCCGGTCACCGGCCCCGGCGGTTTCCTCACCCTGCTCGACGACGGCCGCCCCGCGACCCGCTGGCCCTACGGCAGGCCCGTCTCCCCGGACGAACCGGACACCGCGCCGTGGGAGGAGACGGCCCGGCTGCTCGCCCGCCTGCACGCCGTCGCCCCGGCGCGACTGCCCGGCCCGGTGCCGCCGATGCGCGGCCCGGCGAAGGCCGCCCGCGCCCTGTCCCGTATGCGCACCGCAACCGCCGCAACCGCCGCAACCGCCGCAACCGCCGCAACCGCCGCAACCGGACCCGGACCCGGCGCTGCCTCGCCGCCCGCCCGCAGCGCTCCGCCTCCTTCCCTTCCCCTCCTCCACGCCGCCGCCACCGTCGAACGCGCCTGGTCCCTGCTGCCGCCGTGGGCCCGCGACGAGGCCGCGGCGCCCCGCGCCACCGCCCTCTGCCACGGCGACCTCCACCTAGGACAGCTCGTCAGGCACCCCGCGCCGGACGGCCCCTGGCTTCTCATCGACATCGACGACCTGGGCCTCGGCGACCCCGCGTGGGACCTGGCCCGCCCCGCCGCCTGGTTCGCCACCGGCCTCCTGGCCCCTGCCCTCTGGTCCCGCTTCCTCGGCGCCTACCGGGCGGCGGACGGACCCGCCGTACGCAAGGACGGCGACCCCTGGCCGGAACTGGACGTGCCCGCCCGCGCCCTGACGGTCCAGACGGCGGCGCTCGCCGTCGCCAGGGCCGCGGCCGAGGGCCGCCCGCTGGACGCGGACGAGCGGGCCCTCGTGGACGCGTGCGGCCGGATGGCTTGCGTATAGGGGGAGTTGGCGGCACGGGCCGGGCCGTAGGGTGAACCCGTCACCGCCGGACGGCCGTTCCGGGCGCACCGGCCTCCCGACAGGAGATGAGCCGAAATGCAGTGTCCCAAGTGCCATGGACCGATGCAGACGTACAACCGCAACGGCGTGCAGATCGAGCAGTGCGCCGGCTGCCGGGGGATCTTCCTGGACTACGGGGAGCTGGAGGCGCTGTCCCGCCTGGAGACGCAGTGGGCCCAGCAGGCCCCGCCGCCCCCGCCCGCCCCGCAGGCGTACCCGCACGCCCCGCAGGCGTACCCGGCCGCTCCGGTCTGGGGCGCCACGCACCACGGCCATCACGGACCCCACGGCCACCGCGGCTTCGGGCGGATGCTGTTCTCCTCCTGAGCCACGGCCGGGCCCGGCCGTACAACGGCGAAGGGCCGGAGCGATGTGCTCCGGCCCTCGGCCTTGCGGTGTGGACGATACTGGGATTGAACCAGTGACCTCTTCCGTGTCAGGGAAGCGCTCTCCCGCTGAGCTAATCGTCCTCGGGACCACGACCAGGGGTCGCGGGGTGCTGCGTGCGCGATACTGGGATTGAACCAGTGACCTCTTCCGTGTCAGGGAAGCGCTCTCCCGCTGAGCTAATCGCGCGGGTTCCGCCCGGCCCGAAGGCGGGGGATCGGTCCTTGCGGACCAGTGGACGATACTGGGATTGAACCAGTGACCTCTTCCGTGTCAGGGAAGCGCTCTCCCGCTGAGCTAATCGTCCTTGGAGGTGGAGACGGGATTTGAACCCGTGTAGACGGCTTTGCAGGCCGTTGCCTCGCCTCTCGGCCACTCCACCAGGAGTGCGGGGGTCGGGAAGATCCCCCACTTCGAGCGGACGACGAGACTCGAACTCGCGACATCCACCTTGGCAAGGTGGTGCTCTACCAACTGAGCTACGTCCGCAGGTGCCTTTCCGGACCAGGTCCGGGGAGGAACCCCGTCTCCGTTTCGCTTCCGCGTCCCGGCGACGTGTTGAACTCTAGCGGATTCCGGGGCCAGTACAAAAACGCGTTTGTGCAGCGTGCTGCGCTGCTCGCCCGATCGGGGCGGCCGCCGGGCCCCAGCCATAGACTCGATGGCGTGAACGACCTCCCTCCGCTGGCCCGTTTCGGCGGCCGTACAGCCACTGACCTGCGCGATGTCACCCGTGATCCGGAAGCCCTGGACTCGGCGGGCTGGTGGGCCGTCGTCGCCGACTACGAGGGTGGTCTGCTCTGTGCGCGCTTCGGAGACGTACGGGACACCGGGGCGGCGCCCGCGCCGGACCCCGCCCGCTGGCGGGGGCCCGCCCCCGGGGACTGGCGCAGCTCCCTGGACCGCGCCGCCTACACCGCGGGCGTACGGCGCATACGCGAGCACATAGCGGCCGGCGAGGTCTATCAGGTGAACCTCTGCCGCATTCTCAGCGCGCCGCTCCCGGACCCCGCGCGCGCCGACGTGGACGCGCTGTCCGCCCTCCTCGCCCGCGGCAACCCGGCCCCCTACGCGGGCACGGTCCGCCTCCCCGCGCACGGCGCCGAGGTCGCCACCGCTTCTCCCGAGCTGTTCCTGCGCCGCCACGGCCGGACGGTCGAGTCCGGCCCGATCAAGGGCACCGGCCGGGTCCCCGACGACCTGCGGGACAAGGACCGGGCGGAGAACGTGATGATCGTCGACCTGGTCCGCAACGACCTCGGCCGGGTCTGCCGCACCGGCTCCGTGACCGTCCCGGCACTCTGCGCGGTCGAGGCCCATCCCGGCCTCGTCCACCTCGTCTCCACCGTGCGCGGCGAGCTGGCGGACGAGCACGAGAAGACCGGCTGGGCCGACCTCTTCGGCGCCACCTTCCCCGCGGGCTCCATCACCGGCGCCCCGAAGCTCGCCTCGCAGCGCATCATCGAGGAACTGGAGACCGCGCCCCGCGGCCCGTACTGCGGCGGCATCGGCTGGGTGGACGCCGACCGCGGCACCGGCGAGCTGGCGGTGGGTATCCGTACGTTCTGGATCGACCGGGAGACCCCCGAGGGGCCGGTGCTGCGCTTCGGCGCCGGAGCGGGCATCACCTGGGGTTCGGACCCCGAGGGGGAGTGGGACGAGACCGAGCTGAAGGCCCGCAGGCTGCTGGCGGTAGCGTCGGGCCTGCACGAGCCCAGCGGAGGGAGACGATCATGAAGATCTGGCTGGACGGGGAGCTGCGCGACGCCGACGCCGCCCGGGTCTCGGTCCTCGACCACGGCCTGACGGTCGGCGACGGCATCTTCGAGACGCTGCGCGCCGTGGACGGACGCGCCTTCGCCCTCACCCGCCACCTGGACCGGCTCACCTCCTCCGCCCGCGGCCTGGGCCTGCCCGCCCCCGACCTCGACGAGGTCCGGCGCGCCTGCGCGGCCGTCCTGGCGGCCAATCCGATGCCGCTCGGCCGGCTGCGCATCACCTACACCGGCGGCCTCTCGCCCCTCGGCTCGGACCGCGGCGAGGCGGGCGCCACCCTGGTCGTCGCGGTCGGCGAGGCGCCGCGGCGTCCCGACACCACCTCCGTCGTCACCGTCCCCTGGACCCGTAACGAGCGCGGCGCGCTGGCGGGCCTGAAGAGCACCTCGTACGGGGAGAACGTCGTCGCGCTCGCCCGCGCCCGCGAGCACGGCGCCTCCGAGGCGATCTTCGGCAACACCCTCGGCCGGCTCTGCGAGGGCACCGGCTCCAACGTCTTCGTCGCCCTGGACGGCGTGCTGCACACCCCGCCACTGTCCTCCGGCTGCCTGGCGGGCGTCACCCGCGCCCTGGCCGTCGAGTGGACCGGCGCCAAGGAGACCGACCTGCCGCTGGACGTCCTGGAGAGCGCCGACGAGGTCTTCCTGACCTCCACACTGCGCGACGTGCAGGCCGTCACCCGCGTCGACGGGCGCCAACTGGGTGACGCGCCTGGACCGTTGACCGCCGAGGCGATGCGGGTCTTCGCGGAGCGCGCCGCCGCCGACTTCGACCCGCGCTGATGACGCACGCCCGGAAAACCGGGTAGAAAGCCAGCGTGACCACTACGCTGCGCCCCGCCGGACCCGAAGATCGACGCGACGACGGCGGCCGGGCCCGTACGTACGAAGTCTGCGTCAACAGCCGCCCGGTGGGCCGGATAAGCCTCGCGACGGACGCCCGGCTCGGCCTGTCCGCCGGGCGCATCACCGACCTGCGCATCGACGAACGCGACCGGCACCGCGGGCGCGCCACGGTCGCGGCCCTCGCCGCCGAGGAGGTGCTGCGCGGCTGGGGCTGCCGGCGGATCTCGGTGGACGTGCCGGCCACCGCCGAGGTGGCGCTGCGGCTCGCCGCCGCGCTCGGCTACACGGAGCACAGCCGCCGGATGCTCAAGGAGCTGACCACGCCGCCCGGACTGCCCGCGGGCAGCGCCGACCGGCCGCTCGGCGCGGCGGAGTACCCGGACTGGCTGGCCGCCGCGCACGCGTACTACGTCGATGTGCAGGTGGCCAACGGAATGTCGCGCGAGCGCGCGGAACACTGCTCGGCCGAGGACCACCGGAGGCTGCTGCCGGACGGCCCGGCCAGCGCCCACCAGTCGCTGCGCGTGCTGACCCACGAGGGTGCGGACGTCGGCACCGTCTGGACCACGACGTACCACCCGGACCGGCCCGGCGGTTACGTGATGGACGTCCGCGTGGCGCCGGAGCACCGCGGGTGCGGCCACGGCCGCACGCTCATGCTGGTCGCCGAGCGCGAGACCCTCGCCGCGGGCCGCACCGTGCTCGGGCTCAACGTCTACGCGGACAACCCGCAGGCCCGCGGCCTCTACGAGACCCTGGGCCACCGGCCGACCGAATACACGCTGCGCAAACTCCTGCTGTGAGCGGGCGGCCCGCCCCCTGCGGCGGACCGCGTCAGGCCTGCTCGGCCAGCAGCCGGTCGGCGATCTCCGCGATGCGCTCCCGCAGGCCCTCCTGGCTCTTGCTGCCGTCCAGCAGCTTCCCGCCGATCTCGTACGTGGGCGTGCCGGTCACCCCGATCGCCTTGCCCTCCGCCTGGTCCGCGTCGACGGCCAGCAGGTGCCGGCCGTCGATGAGCGCGGTGTCCATCTCCTCGGCGTCCAGGCCCAGTTCACCGGCGACGGCCAGGAGCAGCCGCTCGCCCCGGGCGCCCAGTTCCTCCGTACGGGCCAGTACGGCCTCGGCGTACGGCCAGCCCTCGCCCTGCTCCGCGGCCTCCTCGGCGGCCTGGGCGGCGGCGTACGCGTGCTGGTGCTTGGCCAGCGGGAAGTGGCGCAGCCGGATGTCCAGCCGGTCCCCGTAGCGCTCGCGCAGGGCCCGCAGGTCTTCCAGCGCGGCGGTGCAGTCCGGGCACTGCAGCTCGCACCACACGTCGAGGACGACGGGGCGGGCCGGGCCGGAGGTCGTGGCGTCGTTCATGGGCCCAGTCTCCCAGCCCGCGGCCCGGGCCCCGACCGGGACCTGCCCCGGCACGGCGATCCGCGCCCGGACCGGGACCTGCGGAGGAGCCCGACCCCTAGATGTCCCTGAGCCCGTCCCGGATCGTGGCACCGGACGCCCCGGGCAGTGCAGGATGGAGGCAGAGCAGGACAAGAGGGGCCGTCGCGCGGCCGTCCCGCGGGCAAGCGGGTCCGGGCGCGGCGGACGACGAGAACCGATCGGCAGGAGGACCGGGGATGCTGAGCTCGACCGTCTGTACCGTGGTGTCGGTGGCGGGCCTGGGCATCGCCGCGCTGACCGCCTACCGCAAGCGTTTCCTGGCCGCGACGCGCATCGCGGCGATCTCCCTGGTCCCCGTGGGCCTGGCGATGACCGGCGTGATCGACTGGCTCACCGGCGTGGTCTTCAAGCCCGTGGTGTGGGCGGGCTTCGGGGTGCTGGCCCTCTCCGTCGTGCTCTTCATGATCGCGAGGGTGGCCGAGCGGCACTCCCTCAAGGCCGGCGGCAGCCGCAAGGAGCGGCGCGCCGCGGCCCGGCAGCGGGGGCAGGAGGCGGTGGCCCCGAAGGCCTCCGTCCCGTCGCTCGGCGCCGGCGCCCAGGCCGGGCAGCAGCCCGCGGCCGGGAGCAAGGGGAAGGCGGGCGCGCCGCAGGAGGACTTCTCCGACATCGAGGCCATCTTGAAGAAGCACGGTATCTGAGGCCGCCGGGGCCGTCGCCGGGGCCCGCGTCGGCGGCGCCTCCCGGTCCCGCCGTACGGACTCGCACGGGTGACCACTCGGACACCGGAGCGAACACGGAAATGCACGGGATCTGATGAACTCCCGCCGCTGAGCGCCGATCCGGGCCTTCCCGCCCGATCGCCTGCGCCATCATCGGCGGGAGATGAACGACGAGTGCGCCCTTTCCCGGGACCCCGCCGTCACACCGGCGCAACCCCCGGCCCCCGAACCGCGTGGCTGCCTTTTCGCATTGTCCCAGCCGCCGCTGATGCTCTTCCTCACCGTCATCGCCGTCCTCCTGCTCATCGGCGCCCTGCACGACCTCGTCTTCCTGTGAGGCGGGCCGGGGCGGCGACGGCCGGGTGTCCGGGCGGCACGGTCAGCGCGTGGCCTCGCGGCGGCGCGCCCGGTACGCGGCGACATGCAGCCGGTTGCCGCACGTTCGGCTGTCGCAGTAGCGGCGCGACCGGTTGCGGGACAGGTCCACGAAGGCGAACCGGCAGTCCGGGGCCTCGCAGTGGCGCAGCCGCTCCCGCTCCCCGGCGACGACCAGGAACGCCAGCGCCATCCCGCCGTCCGCCGCCAGGTGCTCGGCGACCGAGGCGCCCGGCGCGAAGTAGTGCACGTGCCAGTCGTAGCCGTCGTGGTCGGTCAGTCGCGGGGTGGTGCCCGCGGCCGCGACCAGGTCGTTCAGCCGCTCGGCCGCCGTACGGTCGTCCGGCGCGGCGAAGACCTCCGCGAACCGCGTCCGTACGGACCGGACGGCCGCCAGGTCCCGGTCGCCGAGCGTGCCCACATCGCTGATCGCGTTACGCGTGACGAACGCCTGGAGCGCCGGGAGGCCGGTCAGGCTGTCGGTGGCACCGGGGGCGTCGCCCTCCGGAGCGGTGTTCAACAGGTCGACGACCGCGTCGAGCGCGCACCGGGTGTCGTGGGTGATCATCACGGTTTCGCTCCCTGGCCGGGTGGGGTCGGACGGCGCCGCCCCGCTGTCCTTGCCGAATGGTCGCCGACTCTAGCGCGTCCAACAAGCCTCGGCGCCGTCTCCGCGGTGGGTCCGCGACGACGGCGCCGGCTTGTGCCGTATGAACTTGTCGGTCCTGTTCCGTCGCCCCGAGTCGGACGGTGCAGGTGTGAGCGGTTCGGTGCGGTGGATGGCTGCGATGGGCTGCTGCGCCGCCTTTCAGCTCTCCGCGAGGATGTGGGAGAGCTCCGTGTCGAGATCGAAGTGCCGGTGTTCGGTGCCTGGTGGAACCGCCGCGTCGGTCCTCTTGAGGAACGACTCCAGGGCCCGCGCCGGGGCCTCCAGGAGGGCCTCGCCTTCCGGGGAGCTCAGGGCGATGCAGACAACGCCCTGTCCATGGCTCCGGGACGGCCATACGCGGACGTCTCCGGTACCCGTGGGCCGGTGCAGGCCCTCGGCGAGGAGGTCGCGGGCGAAAACCCACTCGACGGTCTCCTCGGCTCCGGTGTGGAAGGTCGCGTGCACGGCATACGGATCGGCCGTGTCATACCGCAGGCCCGCGGGTACAGGCAGTGACGACTCGCTCGACACAACGAGGCGCAGGTGCAGCTCGCAGCTGACCGTGGTGTTCATAAGCGCCAGGGCCTTTCGCTCAGTGTGCGCTCGGGGATTCGCACGTCGGCGAAATCGACATGCCACCTACGGTGCCGTTGTAAACCCCTCTGAGGGTTTTGGGTGACTTCCGGTACCTCTTACGGCGGAGTTGCTCATCCTCCTCGGCGTCCATTCCGGTGACCGTCATTCGTCCGGTAGGTTGGGCCGTATGAATACGGAGAGTAACGGGGGAGTCGGAGTGGCCGCCGCGGCGTCGGCCCCGGCTGCGGGGGAGGGCGCCGCGGGGGAGACTGCGGGCGTGGAACAGCGACTCGGTTCCCGGGCGCCGCACTTCATCAAGCGCTCCCGGCCCCTGCACGTGAGCTGGCAGGTCGGCATCTTCGTCGTCGGCCTCGCGGTGGTCATCGGCGGCGTCATCATGCTGCCGCTGCCCGGACCGGGCTGGCTGGTGATCTTCGCCGGCATGGCGATCTGGGCGACCGAGTTCGTCTGGGCGCAGCTGGTGCTGCGCTGGACCAAGCGCAAGGTCACCGAGGCCGCGCAGAAGGCCCTGGACCCGAAGGTGCGGCGCCGCAACATCATTCTGACCAGCGTCGGCGCGGTGATCATCGTGGCCGGGCTGGCCGTCTATCTGTGGAAGTTCGGCCTCGTGCTGCCGTGGCACGCCGGGGAGTGAGCGCCGCCCTGCGACCCGGCCGCCACGGGTGGTCATGAGTGCCCTCCGACGTGCGGTAATGTTGGCGATGCGCCCGGGCGATTAGCTCAGCGGGAGAGCGCTTCGTTCACACCGAAGAGGTCACTGGTTCGAACCCAGTATCGCCCACAACGACGACGGCCCGGAGGTCCCACACCTCCGGGCCGTCGCCGTTTTCCCGGTCCCGGCGGCGCCGGGGCGGCACACTGGGCCCATGGCCGACTGGCAGCGCACCCTGCACCGGTACCGCTTCCGCAGCGAATGGCGGCTGTCCGCGCCGCCCCGGGCGGTCTTCGCCGTCCTGGAGGACGTCGAGGCGTATCCGCAGTGGTGGCCCCAGGTGCGACGGGTGACCCGCGTCGACGGGCGCAGCGGCACCGCGAGCTTCCGGTCCCTGCTTCCGTACGTGCTCACCGTCACCGCGACCGAGATGCGCCGCGACCCGGACACCGGCGTCCTGGAGATAGCGATGCGCGGCGATCTGGAGGGCTTCGCGCGCTGGACGGTGGGCGCGGCCGGTGGCGGGACGCGCGCCGTCTTCGAGCAGGAGGTCGAGGTGCACAAGCTGTCGATGCGCCGGCTGGCGCTGCCGGGACGGCCGTTCTTCCTCGCCAACCACACGCTGATGATGCGCGCCGGACGCCGTGGACTGGCCTCCCGGCTGACCCGCGGGTGATCCGCCGCCGGGGCCGGACCGGCCGGGCTGGGGCGCGGGCCGCGAGCGGAACGGAAAGGTGCGGGCGGGGAATTTGATGGAAAGGCGCGAGGGCCTGTATTGTTCAGGTCGTTCGCGGGGGAAACCCCGGGAGCGAAAAACCCGGGCGATTAGCTCAGTGGGAGAGCGCTTCGTTCACACCGAAGAGGTCACTGGTTCGAACCCAGTATCGCCCACCGGGACCGAGGGCCGGGCTGCCAACAGGCAGCCCGGCCCTCGGCGTTGGCGCACCGTCGTGACGTGCCCCTGTCGTAACGCCGTCGTCGCTCAGGCCGCGGCCGGCAGCTCCGGGCGCATCGGCCAGTGCGGATCGACCGCCTCCTCCGTGCCGTTGCGCGCGAACCACGCCTCCAGGCCCCGCGCCTGGGCCGCGTGCCACACCGCCTGCCGGGTGTGCAGCTGCGCCGGGCTCAGCGACTCCAGCCGCTCCGCGTACCGGTGGCCCAGGGCCCGTACGACCTGGAGGGCGGCGAGCGCGTCGGCGGCGGCCTCGTGGGCGCCGGTCAGCTCGACCTCGTACTCCGCGCACAGGTCAGTGAGCGTACGGCGGCCCTTGCGGTAGCGGTCCAGGTGCTTGTCCAGCACCCGCGGGTCCAGCACGGACAGCGGGTGGGCGCCCAGGTAGTGGGTGAGCGAGGCGGCGCGGTGCCGCCGCAACTCACGGTCCAGCAGCGTCAGGTCGAACGGCGCGTTCATCACGATCAGCGGCCGCCCGGCGAGCGACTGGTCGGTCAGCGCGCGGGCCACCTCCTCCATGACGGGCGACGGCCAGCGGCCGTGCAGGGCCAGGTGCCCGGCCGTCAGGCCGTGCACGGCGACGGCCGCTTCGGGGATCGGGACGCCCGGGTTGACCAGCCACCGGGTGACGCGGGGCACGCTGCGCGGGGTTTCCTGGACGACGAGGGCGGCGGACACGATGCGATCTCGCTCCACGTCGATCCCGGTCGTCTCGGTGTCGAAGGAGGCCAGTGGACCGTCGTACCAGCACGGCATCTTCCCAACTCCTCGCGCTCATGCGGCGGGTGGGCCGACACGCCCACCCGACCAGGTGATACCCGAGGGTTCCGGTTGTCGAACCGTCCTGGTTTGTTGACCACTCAAGACGGACAAGAACACCACAACGGGCCGTTGCCACAGGGGCGGCCCCTTCGAACGACCCGGCTCGGAAGGCACTTGAGCGATGACGCTCGCGCAGCCCGATCCGGGGGGACTGGTGCCCGCGCGGACGGCTCTGTCGCGCGGCGCGCTCGCCACCACGGCCTGTATGGAGACGCTCCAGGTGGGCTATCTTCACGCGGTGGCCGCCGCGTCGGGCTGCTCGCTGGCCCAGCCCTTCCCGGACAACGGCATCGACTGGCACGTCAGCCATGGCGCGCCCGGTCATGCCGTCGACGACGAAGTGACCATCAAGGTGCAGTTGAAATGCACGTACCAGGTCGGCCCCCGGCCACCCGGTGCGAGCTTCGCCTTCACCCTGGACAACGCCCACCTGGTGAAGCTCGCGCGCACGCCGGTGGCGGTGCACAAGATCCTGGTCGTGATGCTGGTGCCGCGGACCCAGGAGGAGTGGCTGCGGGCCGGCCACGACCGCCTCGAACTGCGGCACAGCTGCTACTGGATCAACCTGGCCGGTCATGAGGTGACCGGCCGGCGCAGGACCAACGTGCGGATCCCGACCACGCGGATCTTCGACGACCGCGCGCTCTGCGAGATCATGACGCGGGTCGGGGCGGGAGGGAGACCCTGATGCACCGGCCGACCGACGATTACGCATTCCGGCTTCCGGACCCGGCGCAGCTGGATCCGGCGGTGCTCGGCGCCCTGCTGGCGCGGCACGGCTGGCGGCGGCGGGGAGGCGCCGCCGGCCACTACGCCCGCTGGACGCCGCCCGGCGGTGCCGCCGGGGGCACCAGCCTGCTCGTACCGCAGACCCGGACGTTCCCGGACAGCACCGACCTCATCGCGGAGGCGCTGGCCGCTCTCACGCACAGTGCCGCGCCGTCCGCGCGCGAGGTCCTGGCGGCGCTCGCGGTGCCCAGCGACGAGGTGCGCTGGGAGCGCGAGGTCGCCGACGACGGCATCGGCGGCACCCCGTGGGTCGCGCAGGAACAGCTGCGTACGGCGGCGCGCTCGATGCTGATGGCGGGCGTGCTCGGCACGTACGGGCGGGCCGGGTTCTACGGGGCGCGGCACAAGCGCAAGGCCGAGGCGTTCATGGCGGACGTGCTGGTCGGGCCCGCGCCGGCCGGGCGGCGGCTGACCGCTTACGTCCCGGTGGCGGCGGGCCGCGCGGCCGTCGCCGGACTGCAGCGCGCCCTGCACGCCACCCGCGACGCCACGGACTACCAGCGGGCGACCGGCGGCATGGAGGCGTTCGACGCCGCCGTGGAGCTGGGTGTGTGCCAAGAGCTGGCGGAGGCGCTGATCTCGCTGGTGCGGGAGGCGGAGGGGGTGCGGATATCGGTGGAGTGGTCGCCGGGGGCGGGCCCGCCGCCCGGCTTCGCGGCCCGGCCCGAGCCGGTGGAGTTCTCGCCCGGCGACCTGCCCGCGCTCCAGCAGGCCGCCCAGCGCTACGTCCGCGACGAGCCGTCGCTGCCGGTGCGGGTGACCGGCGCGGTGGTGCGGATGCGGCGCGAGCGGCCCGGCGGCCCCGGCGTGGTGCGGCTGCGGGTGCTGTCCGGGGCCGACGTGCTCCAGGTACGGGTCGCGCTCGACGAGGAGGACTACCGCATCGCCGGGCACGCCCACCTGGTGGGACTGCCGATCCGGGTCAGCGGGCGGCTGGAGAGCCGGGGCGGTTTCCGCCGCGTCACCGGCGCGTCGGACGTCACACCCGTCCAGGTGGACGAGGCCGAACGCGACCGGCTGCTGAAGTCGCTCCAGGAGAACCTGGACTTCTTCGAGGAGGCGTGCGGAGGGCCGCTGCCGGGCGACTGACGGGCGGGCGGCGCACGGCCGGGCCCGCCCCGGCCGTGCGCCCGTGCGCGCAGCGGGCCCGGGGGAGCGGGCCCGGGGCGGGCCCACGCGATAACCGTTTCGCGAGGAAGACCGGTGGCTCGGTACGATTCGCCTGCGCAGCAATCGCTGACGCGCAGGAGACATGAGTCAGGAGAGACCGGTGTCAGACGTCCGTGTGACCATCCAACGCGATTCCGAGCGGGAAGAACGCGTGGTGACCACGGGCACTACGGCCGCCGACCTCTTCCAGGGCGAGCGCTCCGTCGTCGCGGCGCGCGTCGCCGGGCAGCTCAGGGACCTGGCGTACGAGCTCGCCGAGGGCGACGAGGTCGAGCCCGTCGAGATCTCCAGCGAGGACGGCCTGAACATCCTGCGCCACTCCACCGCGCACGTGATGGCGCAGGCCGTGCAGGAGCTGTTCCCGGACGCGAAGCTGGGCATCGGCCCGCCCATCAAGGACGGCTTCTACTACGACTTCGACGTCGAGACCCCGTTCACCCCCGAGGACCTCAAGCGCATCGAGAAGAAGATGCAGGAGATCCAGAAGCGCGGGCAGAAGTTCGCCCGGCGCGCGGTGAGCGACGACGACGCCCGCGCGGAGCTGGCCGACGAGCCGTACAAGCTGGAGCTGATCGGCCTCAAGGGCTCCGCGGCCGAGGCCGCCGAGGGCGCGTCCGCCGAGGTCGGCGCCGGTGAGCTGACCATCTACGACAACCTCGACGCCAAGAGCGGCGACCTGTGCTGGAAGGACCTGTGCCGCGGCCCGCACCTGCCCAGCACCCGGGTCATCCCGGCCTTCAAGCTGATGCGCTCGGCCGCCGCGTACTGGCGCGGCAGCGAGAAGAACAAGCAGCTCCAGCGCATCTACGGCACCGCCTGGCCCACCAAGGACGAGCTGAAGGCGTACCTGGAGTTCCTCGCCGAGGCCGAGAAGCGCGACCACCGCAAGCTGGGCGCGGAGCTGGACCTGTTCTCCATCCCGGAGGAGCTGGGTTCGGGTCTCGCGGTCTTCCACCCGAAGGGCGGCATCATCCGCCGGGAGATGGAGACCTACTCCCGCCGCCGTCACGAGGACGCGGGCTACGAGTTCGTCAACACCCCGCACATTTCGAAGGAAGCGCTCTTCGAGACCTCGGGGCACCTGCCGAACTACGCCGAGGGAATGTTCCCGCCGCTGGAGTTCGACGGGCAGAACTACCGCCTCAAGGCGATGAACTGCCCCATGCACAACCTGATCTTCAAGGCGCGCGGCCGGTCGTACCGTGAGCTTCCGCTGCGGATGTTCGAGTTCGGCACGGTCTACCGCTACGAGAAGTCCGGCGTGGTGCACGGTCTGACCAGGGCCCGCGGCTTCACCCAGGACGACTCGCACATCTACTGCACCAAGGAGCAGATGGCGGACGAGCTGGACTCGCTGCTGACCTTCGTGCTGGAGCTGCTGCGCGACTACGGCCTGGACGACTTCGAGCTGGAGCTGTCCACCCGCGATCCCGAGTCCGACAAGTTCATCGGCGAGGACGCGGAGTGGGAGGAGGCCACCGAGGCGCTGCGGCAGGCGGCCGAGAAGCAGGGCCTGCCGCTGGTCCCGGACCCGGGCGGCGCCGCGTACTACGGCCCGAAGATCTCCGTGCAGGCGCGGGACGCGATCGGCCGGTCCTGGCAGATGTCGACCATCCAGGTCGACTTCCAGCAGCCCAAGCGCTTCGGCCTGGAGTACACCGCGGCCGACGGCTCCAAGCAGCAGCCGGTCATGATCCACCGAGCCCTGTTCGGCTCCATCGAGCGGTTCTTCGCGGTGCTGCTGGAGCACTACGCGGGCGCCTTCCCGGTGTGGCTGGCCCCGGTGCAGGCCACCGGCATCCCGATCGGCGACGACCACGTCCCGTACCTGCAGGAGTTCGCGGCCGAGGCCAAGAACAAGGGCCTGCGCGTCGACGTGGACGCCTCCTCGGACCGGATGCAGAAGAAGATCAGGAACGCGCAGCGCAGCAAGGTCCCGTTCATGGTCATCGCCGGTGACGAGGACGTGGCCAACGGCGCGGTGTCCTTCCGCTACCGCGACGGGTCGCAGAAGAACGGCATCCCGAAGGCACAGGCGATCGCCGAGATCCTGGACGCGGTGGAGCGCCGTATCCAGGTGTGAGACGGGCCCCGCGCACGCGGGGGCGGACGAGGGGCGGTTCCGGATTCCCGGGACCGCCCCTCGCGGCATTCGCGCGCGGGCCGGGGAATATGCTGGCCCGCATGACGAGTGAGCCGGAGCAGCAGATCGGAGTCGGGACACAGGACGCCTTCCAGCGACTGTGGACGCCCCACCGGATGGCGTACATCCAGGGGGAGAACAAACCGTCCGGACCGGGCGCCGAGGACGGCTGCCCCTTCTGCACGATTCCGGCCAAGTCGGACGAGGACGGGCTGGTGATCGCCCGCGGCGAGCACGTGTACGCGGTGCTCAACCTCTACCCGTACAACGGCGGCCACCTGATGTCGGTCCCGTACCGCCACGTGGCCGACTACACCGAGCTGGACCGGGCCGAGACCCTGGAACTGGCCGAGTTCACCAAGCGGGCGATGACCACGCTGCGGGCCGCCTCCGGCGCGCACGGCTTCAACATCGGCCTCAACCAGGGCGCCGTCGCGGGCGCCGGTATCGCCGCCCACCTGCACCAGCACGTCGTGCCGCGCTGGGGCGGGGACACGAACTTCATGCCGGTGGTGGGCCAGACGAAGGTGCTGCCGCAGCTGCTCGCCGACACCCGCAAGATGCTGGCGGACGCCTGGCCGCAGTAACCCGGACGCCGTAGCGCGGCCGAGACACGCGCTCCGGTAAATCGGACAAAGCGACAAATGCGGACAGGGTGCCCTCTAATGGTGAGGTGACTTCCCTGCATCGTCGCTCCGTGCTGCGCGCCGCCCCGGCCGCGTTCGCGGGTGCGCTCGCGCCGGGGTGCGCGACGGCCCGTACGGACACCGCTTCCGTACGGGCCACCGGCTCCCCGCCACCGGGCGGGACCGGCCCGCCGGACCCGGGGCCGCGCCCGTCCGGCCCGCCCGCCTCGGGCGCCGCCCGCCCGCCGACCCGCGCGCCCGGCCTGCCCGTACAGATCCAGCACGGACCCCCGCGCGGCAACGCGCTCGCCCTCACCTTCCACGGTCAGGGCGACGCCGCGACCGCCACCGCGCTGCTCGGCGAGGCCGAGCGGGCCGGCGCCCGGGTGACCGTGCTGGCCGTCGGCAGCTGGCTCGACGAACAGCCCCGAATGGCCCGCCGCATCCTCGACGGCGGCCACGAACTGGGCAACCACACCCAGCGCCACCTCGACATCTGCGCGATGACGGCCGAGGACGCGTACGCCGAGATCAGCGGGTGCGCCGAGCGGCTGCGGAAGCTGACCGGCACCATCGGCAGCTGGTTTCGCCCCTCCCGCACGCAGCACGCCACCGAGCTGGTCACCCGGCTGGCCCGCAGGGCCGGATACCCGCACGTCCTCTCCTACGACGTCGACTCCCTCGACGCGGACGACCCGGGCGCCCCCGCGGTCCAGCGCACCGTGCTGGACCGGGCCCGCGCCGGATCCATCGTGAGCCTCCACCTCGGGCACGCCGGCACGGTTGCCGCGCTGCCCCCGATCCTCGACGGCCTGCACCGGCGCGGACTGCGCGCGGTGACGACAACGGAGCTTGTGACCTGATGGCTGACCGGACCCGTAACCAAGACCCGAAGCGTGCCCGCGCCGGCCGGCGGGCCGCGCTGCTGGCCGTCGCCTGCGCACTGGCGGCGGCGGGGTGCGGCGGCGGCAGCGAGATGAAGGCCGCCGACCGCAGCCCCGGGGCCTCGTCCCCGGCCTCGCCCGCCCAGGCCGCCAAGTCCGTGCTGCCGGGGATGCCGCCGCTGCTGGACGAGCACGACGTGTACGCGGCGGACCGCCCCGGCAAGCTCGCGCCGCAGGTCAAGGACTTCCCCTCACGGGTGTACGTGCCCAACACCGGCTCGGACACGGTCAGCGTCATCGACCCGAAGACGTACCAGGTCATCGAGACCATCCCGGTCGGGGTGCAGCCGCAGCACGTCGTCCCGTCGTGGGACATGAAGACCCTGTGGGTGAACAACAACCGCGGGCACGACCTGACCCCCATCAACCCGGCCACCGGCAGATCCGGCAAGTCGGTGGACGTGCACGACCCGTACAACCTCTACTTCACCCCGAACGGCAAGTACGCGGTCGTGATGGCCTCCATGGACAAGGAACTCGTCTTCCGCGACCCGAAGACCATGGCGGTGCGCAAGACCGTCCCGGTCACCTGCGCGGGCGTCAACCACGCGGACTTCTCGGCGGACGGCAAGTACTTCATCGTCTCCTGCGAGTTCTCCGGCGAGCTGCTCAAGGTCGACACCGAGCGGATGAAGGTCGTCGGACAGCAGAAGCTGCCGTTCCGGGGCGCGATGCCGCAGGACGTGAAGATGTCGCCGGACGGGAAGACCTGGTACGTCGCGGACATGATGGCCGACGGCATGTGGGTGCTGGACGGCGAGAAGTTCCGGACGCCCCGGCTGATGCCGACCGGCAAGGGCGCCCACGGCCTCTACGTCAGCCGCGACTCCCGGAAGATGTACATCTCCAACCGGGGCGAGGGCTCGGTGTCCCTGCTGGACTTCAAGAGCGGCGACCTCGTCGACAAATGGCACATCCCCGGCGGCGGCAGCCCGGACATGGGCGGGGTGTCCGCCGACGGCAAGGTGCTGTGGCTGTCCGGCCGCTACAACTCCGAGGTCTACGCGATGGACACCCGGACGGGGAAGACCCTGGCCAAGATCCCGGTGGGGGAGGGGCCGCACGGTCTGGCGGTCTATCCGCAGCCGGGGAGGTACTCACTGGGGCACACGGGGATCTTCCGGTAGACGGGGCGCCGGGCCGGCCGCCTGCGACCGACCCGGGGTTCCCGGCCACCCGCCACGCCGGGCGGCTACGCGTTGTACTCGTCCGCCTTCTTCGGCTCGGCGGCCTGCACCTGGCCGCTGAGCGCCAGCGAACGGCTGTCGAAGCGCGAGATGTCCACGCCGTTCTCCTTGAGCACGCTCAGCGCGGCGGAGTGCACCACGCGCAGCACCGGCGTCGCGGCGCGCAGCGCGTCGTCGGCCATGAAGCGGTGCCGCCAGGGCTTGTCGGCCCAGGCGTGCCGCAGACCGAACGGCTCCGGCAGCGTCAGCTTCCCGCCGAGGAACTCCAGGAAGCCGGGGAACCACGTCAGCGGGGCGCGGGCGGCGAGCCGCACCACCTCGCTCGCGTCCACCAGCGGCAGGCTGACGGACCTGGTCTCCCAGAACTTGACCGTCTTGGAGACGCTCTTGGTCTTCGGCGAGGGCTTGGACGTGAACAGCGGGTTCACCGGGCCCAGGGCGTGGCCGGTGACCTCGACGCGCAGCGTCTCGTGCAGCACCGTGACGGTGATCAGCAGGGTTATCACCAGCTGGCCGTCCCACAGCACGAACTGGACGCCGAGGTAGTGCCGGCTGCCGCTGCCGAACTGCTGCTCGTTGCAGATCCGCTCTATCTCGTGGCCGCGGACCTGGAACGCCTCCACCTCGGTGCCCGAAGGGCGGGACACCGAACCGGCCTTCTCGCCGACCGGCACCACGACCCAGTGCCGTACGGACGGGGCGTCCTTGAAGCCACCGGTGTGCAGCGGGCTGCGCTCCAGCAGGCGCAGCCGGTCGTGGATGACGCGGATGACGTCGTAGCTGCGGAACGGGTTGATCTCGCTGCCCCCGTCGGCGGGCCGCAGCTCCTCGGCCATCTGCCAGCTGCCCCAGCGGGTGCCCATGCCGAGTATGCCGTTGGGGCCGGCGTAGAAGGCGACGTTGCTGTGCTGTTCGGCGGTGAGCTTGGCCAGGTTCTGGCGCATCTGCTCGGCGGCGGTCTCGTTCGGGTCGCGGGGGACCGCCTCGGGGATCTTGGCGCCCACGCCGCCGCCTTCGAGCAGGCCCTTCCAGGCGTCCCGCAGGTCCCGGGCGGTGGTCTCACTGATCCGCTTCGCCCACCACCAGCCGATCACCGGCACCACGACCATGGCCCGCAGATACACCGACCAGAACCCGGTGAACGGCAGCTTGACCAGGAAGAGCACCGCGATACCGGCCACCGCGATCATCAGCGCCACGCCGAGCGCCGAGGTGCCGGTGCCCTGCGCCTTCGAGAGCAGCTTCTTGAGCTGGAAGGCGCCCAGCCACAGCAGTACGCCGGGCAGGAACAGCAGCCCGAAGCCCACCATCAGGAAGGTCAGCTTCACATCGCGGATCTTGCGGATGCGGATGGCGGCCAGGCAGTGCTCGACGACCGTCTGCGGTTCGATGCCGAAGGACTGGATGAGCGCGCCACGGCCGCCGCCGAGCATCCGCAGCTGGAGGGCGCGGGAGAACGCCTCTCCCAGATTCGGTTCGAACAGGGAGAGTTTGGGCGGTTTGATGGTCGACTTCGCGGTGGCGGAGTCGGCCTTGGAGATGTCGGCGAGCGGGTTGTCCCGGTACGCCGCCGAGGCCAACGCCTGGGTGGCCGCGGTCTGTCCGGCACCGCCGGACAGCGGGACCTGGGCCCCGGGACTGAAGTCGAAGCCGTCTGCTGCCACTACCGCCCCCATCGCCCGCCCGCATCCGCTGCTGCGGCCTTCTTCCCAACTACCGTCGGTCGCACACCTTCTGAGCTGCGATCACAGCGTACCGCTGCCGTCCACCCCGGGAGTGCCGAGGTGGACGGCGTGCGGCCGGCCACGGCTCACGAGCCGTTCTCCTCCTGTTCGCGCAGCTTCGCGGCGAGCTG
Source organism: Streptomyces sp. NPDC059788 (assembly GCF_042732265.1). Taxonomy (NCBI): domain Bacteria; kingdom Bacillati; phylum Actinomycetota; class Actinomycetes; order Kitasatosporales; family Streptomycetaceae; genus Streptomyces; species Streptomyces sp. NPDC059788. Next base: position 92,417 of record NZ_JBHWHY010000033.1, read on the forward strand.
CGGCGGCATCGGCTCGTGCCGCGTGTAGGAACGGTGGAAGCGGCCGGTGCCGTGGGAAAGGGAGCGCAGGTCCACGGCGTACCGGCTGATCTCGATCTCCGGCACCTCGGCCCGGACCAGGGTGCGCCCGTGCCCGGCCTGTTCGGTGCCCACCACCCGGCCGCGCCGCCCGGACAGATCGCTCATCGCCGCGCCGACGAAATCGTCCGGAACCAGTACGGTCACCTCGGCCACCGGCTCCAGCAGATGGATACGGGCGTCGGCGGCGGCCTCGCGCAGCGCCAGGGAGCCCGCCGTCTGGAACGCGGCGTCGGAGGAGTCCACCGAGTGCGCCTTGCCGTCCAGCAGCGTGACCCGGACGTCGACCAGCGGATATCCGGCCGCGACGCCGCGCAGGGCCTGGGCCCGTACGCCCTTCTCGACGGACGGGATGAACTGCCGGGGCACCGCGCCGCCCACGACCTTGTCCACGAACTCGATACCGCTGCCGCCCGGCAGCGGCTCCACCTCGATCTCGCAGATCGCGTACTGGCCGTGGCCGCCGGACTGCTTCACGTGCCGTCCGCGGCCCGCCGCCTTGCCGCCGAAGGTCTCCCGCAGCGAGACCTTGTACGGCACGGTGTCCACCTGCACGCCGTACCGGGAGCGCAGCCGCTCCAGCGCCACGTCGACGTGCGCCTCGCCCAGGCACCACAGCACGACCTGGTGGGTGCCCTGGTTGTGCTCCAGGCGCATCGTCGGGTCCTCGGCGACCAGGCGGGACAGGCCCTGGGAGAGCTTGTCCTCGTCCGCCTTGCTGTGGGCCTGGATGGCGACCGGCAGCAGCGGGTCCGGCATGGACCACGGCTCCATCAGGAGCGGCGCGTCCTTGTCGGACAGCGTGTCACCGGTCTCGGCGCGGGTCAGCTTCGCCACGCAGGCCAGGTCGCCGGCGATCGCCTTGGACAGCGAGCGCTGCACCTTGCCGAACGGGGCGGACAGCGCCCCGATCCGCTCGTCCACGTCATGATCCTCGTGGCCCCGGTCCTGCAGGCCGTGCCCGGACACGTGCACCGTCTCGTCCGGGCGCAGGGTGCCGGAGAAGACCCGTACCAGCGAGAGCCGGCCGACGTACGGGTCGGAGGAGGTCTTGACCACCTCGGCGACCAGCGGGCCCGCCGGGTCGCAGGTCAGCGAGGGCCGGGGCTTGCCGTCGGGGGTGGTGACCGCGGGAGCCTCGCGCTCGGCCGGGGTGGGGAAGCCGCGGGCGATCAGGTCCAGCAGCTCCACGGTGCCCAGGCCCTGCCGGGCGCCCTCCACGGCCGGCGCGGCGGCCAGCACGGGGTGGAAGGTGCCGCGCGCGACCGCCGTCTCCAGGTCCCCGACGAGCGTCTTGACGTCGATGTCCTCACCGGCGAGATAGCGGTCCATGAGGGACTCGTCCTCGCTCTCGGCGATGATGCCCTCGATGAGCCGGTTGCGGGCCTCCTCGATCAGCGGCAGCTCGTCCTCCTTCGGCTCGCGCTCGACGCGTTCGCCGGAGGAGTAGTCGAAGACCCGCTGGGAGAGCAGCCCGATCAGGCCGTTCACCGGCGCGTGGCCGTCGGCGCCCGCCGTGCCGTACAGCGGCAGGTACAGGGGCAGTACGGCGTCGGGATCGTCGCCGCCCAGGGCGCTGCCGCACAGCCGGGTCATCTGGTCGAAGTCGGCGCGCGCCGCCTCCAGGTGCGTGATGACCAGCGCGCGCGGCATCCCGACCGCGGCGCACTCGTCCCAGACCATGCGGGTCGCGCCGTCCACACCGTCCGCCGCCGAGACGACGAAGAGGGCCGCGTCCGCTGCTCGCAGACCGGCCCTCAACTCCCCGACGAAGTCGGCGTACCCGGGTGTGTCCAGTACGTTGATCTTGATCCCGCCGTAGTCGACGGGGACCAGGGACAGCTGCACCGACCTCTGCTGCCGGTGCTCGATCTCGTCGTAGTCGGACAGACAGCCGCCGTCCTCGACCCGGCCCGCCCGGTTGACCGCCCCGGTCGCCAGCGCGAGCGCCTCCACCAGCGTCGTCTTCCCCGCACCACTGTGGCCGACCAGCACCACATTCCTCAGGGACGTGGGCTGGTCGGCCGATGTCGCCCTGCCGGCGGCTCCCGGATGTGTCCTCGTCTTCTCGCCCATGTGTCTCGCCTCCCGGTCGACACTTTGCGGTGGTTCGAGCTTTCCACCCTGGTCATGGCACGTCCATACATCGCACAAGGGACGATCAGGGATCTTGTGGGGCGCCCCCCGCCGCGCGGGCCCCGTGGGGTCGGCGACCGCCCCGGGGACGTCGTGGCCGGTCACGGGTCGTGCCCCGGGCCGTGGTGGGTTCGCGGTACGCGGGTGCCTCCTGGCTACGATGGGCCAGCCGGTGGCCCCTTGACCGCGCGGCCCGTATCGACCTCCGGGAAGGCCATGCTGAACACGTACGCGCGTGCTTTCTTCACGCGTGTCCTCACGCCATTCGCCGCCCTGCTCATCCGCCTCGGGGTCAGCCCGGACGCGGTCACCCTCGTCGGCACGGGGGGTGTGGTGGCGGGTGCCCTGGTCTTCTTCCCGCTCGGCGAGTTCTTCTGGGGCACCATCGTCATCACCCTGTTCGTGTTCTCGGACCTGGTGGACGGCAACATGGCACGGCAGCTGGGCCGGTCCAGCCGCTGGGGGGCCTTTCTCGACTCCACTCTCGACCGGGTCGCCGACTCGGCGATCTTCGGCGGGCTGGCGCTCTGGTACGCGGGGGCCGGCAACAGCCTGTGGCTCTGCGCCGTGGCGATCTTCTGCCTGGCCGGCGGGCAGGTGGTCTCGTACACCAAGGCCCGTGGCGAGAGCATCGGACTGCCGGTGAACGTCAACGGACTCGTGGAGCGGGCCGAGCGGCTCGTCATCACGCTGGTCGCGGCCGGCCTCGCCGGACTGCACGACTTCGGGGTCCCCGGCGTCCAGTACCTGCTGCCCGTCGCCCTGTGGGTGGTGGCCGTCGGCAGCACCGTCACCCTCGCGCAGCGCGTGGTGACCGTACGCCGGGAATCCGCCGAGGCCGACGCCATCGCACAAGGGGGGAACAGCGCGTGACGCGCACGACTCGTACGGCCGCCGGCCGTACCCGCACGATCATCGACCGCGAGAAGCTGACGGACGGGGCGTACGCCCTGGGCTGGGGCGCGGTCAAGAGGCTCCCCGAACCTGCCGCCAACGCGCTGGGCCGCCGGGTCGCCGACGCGGTCTGGAAGCGGCGCGGCAAGGGGGTCCTGCGCCTGGAGGCCAACCTCGCGCGCGTCGTGCCGGACGCCACACCGCGGCGCCTCGCCCAGCTGTCCCGGGCCGGGATGCGCTCCTACGTGCGCTACTGGATGGAGTCCTTCCGGCTGCCGGTCTGGAGCAAGGAACGGATAAGGACCGGATTCGCGCCGGCCGACGTCCACCACCTGGAGGACGGGCTCAAGAGCGGCCGCGGCGTGATCCTCGCCCTGCCGCACATGGGCAACTACGACATCGCGGGCGCCTGGGTCACCACCAAGCTGGGCGTGCCCTTCACCACCGTCGCCGAACGCCTCAAGCCCGAGTCGCTCTACGACCGGTTCGTCGCCTACCGCGAGGGCCTGGGCATGGAGGTGCTGCCGCACACCGGCGGCGCCGCGTTCGGCACCCTGGCCCGGCGGCTGCGGGCCGGCGGCCTGGTCTGCCTGGTCGCCGACCGGGACCTGTCCGCCTCCGGCATCGAGGTCAAGTTCTTCGGCGAGGCCGCCAAGATGCCGGCCGGGCCCGCGATGCTCGCGGTGCAGACCGGGGCGATGCTGCTGCCGGTCACCCTGTGGTACGACCGAAGCCCCGTCCTGCAGGGACGGGTCCACCCGGAGGTCGAGGTGCCGCAGACCGGCACCCGCGCCGAGAAGGCCGCCACGATGACGCAGCAGATGGCCGACGCCTTTGCCTCCGGCATCGCCGACCACCCGGAGGACTGGCACATGCTGCAACGCCTGTGGCTCGGTGACCTGGAGCCGCGCGAGCCCGCCCGGCGCGCCGACACGCCGCGCGACGGCGCCCCGCGATCGGAGCAGCCTTGAGGATCGGGATCGTCTGCCCGTACTCCTGGGACGTCCCGGGCGGCGTCCAGTTCCACATCCGGGACCTGGCCGAACACCTCATCCGGCTCGGCCACGAGGTGTCGGTACTCGCGCCGGCGGACGACGAGACACCACTGCCGTCGTACGTGGTCTCCGCCGGACGTGCCGTACCCGTGCCGTACAACGGTTCGGTTGCCCGGCTCAACTTCGGCTTCCTCTCGGCGGCCCGCGTCCGCCGCTGGCTGCACGACGGCGCCTTCGACGTCATCCACATCCACGAACCCGGCACCCCGTCGGTCGGACTGCTCGCCTGCTGGGCGGCGCAGGGCCCGATCGTGGCGACGTTCCACACCTCCAACCCGCGCTCCCGCGTCATGATCGCGGCGTATCCGATCCTGCAGCCCGCGCTGGAGAAGATCAGTGCGCGGATCGCGGTGAGCGAGTACGCCCGGCGCACCCTGGTCGAACACCTCGGGGGCGATGCGGTGGTCATCCCCAACGGCGTCGACGTCGACTTCTTCGCCCGGGCCGAGCCGAGGCCCGAGTGGCAGGGCCGCACGATCGGCTTCATCGGGCGCATCGACGAGCCGCGCAAGGGACTGCCCGTCCTGATGCGGGCACTGCCGGAGATTCTCGCCGCGGTCCCGGACGCGCGGCTGCTGGTCGCGGGCCGCGGCGACGAGGCGGAGGCCGTCGCGGAACTGCCCGCCGAGCTGCGCTCGCGGGTGGAGTTCCTCGGCATGGTCAGCGACGAGGACAAGGCGCGGCTGCTGCGCAGCGTCGACCTGTACGTCGCGCCCAACACCGGTGGCGAGTCGTTCGGCATCATCCTCGTCGAGGCGATGTCGGCGGGGGCGCCGGTGCTCGCCAGCGACCTCGACGCGTTTGCGCAGGTCCTGGACCAGGGGGAGGCGGGCGAGCTGTTCGCCAACGAGTCCGCGGAGGCGCTGGCCGCCGCGGCCGTACGGCTCCTGGGCGACCCCGAGCGGCTCGCGGAGCTGCGGGAGCGGGGCAGCCGGCATGTGCGGCGCTTCGACTGGTCGACCGTGGGGGCGGACATTCTCGCCGTGTACGAGACGGTTACCGCGGGGGCGGCGATGGTTGCGACGGATGAGAGGGTGGGGTTGCGGGCTCGGTGGGGGTTGGCTCGGGACTGATGCGCTGCGCGCTTTGCGCGCGGTTTTCCGTTTGTGGTTGCGCTTTGCGCTTCGCGCTTTGCGTTTTGCGCTTCGCGCGGGGGTTGCGCTGTCGCGCGGGTCGCGTTGCTTTCGTTCTGGGGGCGGGGGTGCGCAGGGGGCCAACTCCTCGACACCGTGCACGTCATCGGTGACGTAGTTGTGAACCCAGATACCCGGCTGCTCTGCGGGGATGGCCCCCTACGCACCCCCTCCGGCCGGTTTGGCGCGTGCGGGACAGCTGGTGGGGAAGATTTCGATCACCCTGGTCGGCGCCCCACCATGCGGTGAGGCTCGCGGTGCGTGAGGGGCGGGAGGCCTGCCCACCACCCGGGTAGTAGGACGGCCCCCGGGGCTCCCCACCGCGCTCGCCCCGCTCCGCGGGGCGAGCCCACCCCCTGCGCTCCGCGCAGGAGCCCCGGCCCGGTCCAGCGCTTCGCGCCGGACCGGGCTGTGTGGTTCCCAGCCACGTCGTACGGATAGTCGCCCACGGCGCGGGGCTCGGGTCCACGCAGGGGTCTCCCCGCAGAGCAGCCGGGTATCTGGGTTCACTACTAACTTCCCCGTTGCCGTGCACGGTGTCGAGGAGTGACCCCTGCGGGGGCCCGAGCCCCCCACCCACCGGACAGACAGCGCACAACGCGCACCCCCAACCACACCGCCCCACGCGCGCAACGCGCGCTCCGCACAATCACAGCCCGTCCGGCGTTTGAGGACACCTGAACGCCGGCCACCGCGGCGGTAAAGCCGCACCCCTCCCGACAAACACCGCACCGGGCCCCCACGAACGCCGAAGGGCGACCCCACGGCCGGTACTGTGACCCCGCGTGACCACTTTGATCTGGATCGCGGCCGCCCTCGTCGTCATCGGCGTCTACCTGAGCTGGACCGCGGGGCGCCTGGACCGCCTGCACGCCCGCATCGACGCCGCCCGCGCGGCGCTGGACGCGCAGCTGTTGCGGCGGGCCTCGGTGGCCCAGGAGCTGGGGACGTCCGGCATTCTCGATCCGGCCGCCTCGATCGTGCTCTACGAGGCCGCGCACGAGGCGCGGCAGGCGGCGGAGGAGCAGCGGGAGGTCGCCGAGAGCGGGCTGAGCCAGGCGTTGCGCGCGGTCTTCGACGACGTGGGGCAGCTCGACGCCGTACGGGAGGCGCCGGGGGGCGAGCAGACGGTCACCGAGCTGACGGCGGCGGTGCGGCGGGTGCCGATGGCGCGGCGGTTCCACAACGACGCCGTACGGGCGGCCCGTGCCGTACGGCGTCACCGGGTGGTGCGCTGGTTCCGGCTCGCGGGGCACGCGCCGTTCCCGATGGCCTTCGAGATGGACGACGAGCCCCCGGCCGTTCTCGACGACCGCGCGGCCGGTCACTGATCCGGGGCGGCGGACGGGTGCCCTCCGGGCCGCGTGCGCCTGGTGACGAGCCACTGCCTTCCGATTGGCCCTTTTCAGTGGCCCGGCGCAAACGGTTGTGTGGGCGGCGGAGTACAACCGCCCGCACTTAGTGAGGTCATACCGTGTCCACCACGCCCAACGCCACGTCCGCCACCGCTCCCGCCGGGAACCCCGAGACCGGTACCGCCCGCGTCAAGCGCGGCATGGCCGAGCAGCTCAAGGGCGGTGTGATCATGGATGTCGTCACGCCGGAGGAGGCGAAGATCGCCGAGGACGCCGGCGCGGTCGCGGTCATGGCCCTGGAGCGGGTCCCCGCGGACATCCGCAAGGACGGCGGGGTGGCCCGCATGTCCGACCCGGACATGATCGACGGCATCATCGACGCGGTCTCCATCCCGGTCATGGCCAAGTCCCGGATCGGCCACTTCGTCGAGGCGCAGGTACTCCAGTCCCTCGGTGTCGACTACATCGACGAGTCCGAGGTCCTCACCCCGGCCGACGAGGTCAACCACTCGGACAAGTGGGCGTTCACCACCCCGTTCGTGTGCGGCGCCACCAACCTGGGCGAGGCGCTGCGCCGTATCGCCGAGGGCGCGGCGATGATCCGCTCGAAGGGCGAGGCCGGCACCGGCAACGTCGTCGAGGCGGTGCGCCACCTGCGTCAGATCAAGGGCGAGATCGCCAAGCTGCGGGGCTGTGACAACAACGAGCTGTTCGCCGCGGCCAAGGAGCTGCGGGCTCCGTACGAGCTGGTCAAGGAGGTCGCCGAGCTGGGCAAGCTGCCGGTGGTGCTGTTCTCCGCCGGCGGTGTGGCCACCCCGGCCGACGCCGCGCTGATGCGCCAGCTCGGCGCCGAGGGCGTCTTCGTCGGCTCCGGCATCTTCAAGTCCGGCGACCCGGCCAAGCGCGCCGCCGCCATCGTCAAGGCGACCACGTTCTACGACGACCCGAAGGTCGTCGCGGACGTCTCGCGCAACCTGGGCGAGGCCATGGTCGGCATCAACTGCGACACCCTCCCCGAGGCGGAGCGGTACGCCAACCGCGGCTGGTGAGCGGGCGGACGGGCGCCGAGAGCGCGAAGACGGCGAGCGGGAGAACGACGGACGGATGAGTACCCCCACCATCGGCGTGCTGGCCCTTCAGGGCGATGTGCGCGAGCATCTGACGGCGCTGGCCACGGCGGACGCCCTGGCCAGGCCGGTGCGCCGGCCCGAGGAGCTGGCCGAGGTCGACGGCCTGGTCATACCGGGCGGTGAGTCCACGACCATGTCGAAGCTGGCGGTCGTCTTCGGGATGCTGGAGCCGCTGAGGGAGTTCGTGGGCTCCGGAAAGCCGGTGTACGGCACCTGCGCCGGCATGATCATGCTGGCCGACAAGCTGCTGGACGGGCGTGCGGACCAGGAGACGCTGGGCGGCATCGACATGATCGTGCGCCGTAACGCCTTCGGGCGGCAGAACGAGTCCTTCGAGGCGGCCGTCGAGATGGCCGGGATCGGGGGCGGGCCGGTCCAGGGCGTGTTCATCCGCGCGCCCTGGGTCGAGTCGACGGGGGCCGCCGTCGAGGTACTGGCGGCGTACGACGGGCACACAGTGGCGGTCCGGCAGGGTAACGTCCTTGCCACGTCCTTCCATCCGGAGCTCACCGGCGACCACCGGGTGCACGCGTACTTCGTCGAGATGGTGCGCCGCGCGTAGGGGTCCGCCGCGGGCCGCCCGCCGTGTGTGCGGCGGCCCGATCTCGTCCCGGTAGGATCTGTGGCGTTCGTTTCTCAACCTGGTTACGCGAAGGAGACAGGCGGATGTCCGGCCACTCTAAATGGGCTACGACGAAGCACAAGAAGGCCGTGATCGACGCCAAGCGCGGCAAGCTCTTCGCGAAGCTGATCAAGAACGTCGAGGTCGCGGCCCGCACCGGCGGCGCCGACCCCGACGGCAACCCGACCCTCTTCGACGCCATCCAGAAGGCGAAGAAGAGCTCGGTGCCGAACAAGAACATCGACAGCGCGGTCAAGCGCGGCGCGGGTCTCGAAGCCGGCGGCGCCGACTACGAGACGATCATGTACGAGGGCTACGGTCCCAACGGTGTCGCGGTGCTCATCGAGTGCCTCACCGACAACCGCAACCGCGCGGCCTCCGACGTCCGCGTCGCGATGACCCGCAACGGCGGCTCGATGGCCGACCCGGGCTCGGTCTCGTACCTGTTCAACCGCAAGGGCGTGGTGATCGTCCCCAAGGGTGAGCTGAGCGAGGACGACGTGCTCGGCGCGGTCCTGGACGCGGGTGCCGAGGAGGTCAACGACCTCGGCGAGTCCTTCGAGGTGCTCAGCGAGGCCACCGACCTGGTCGCGGTCCGCACGGCTCTCCAGAAGGAGGGCATCGACTACGACTCCGCCGACACCAACTTCGTGCCGACCATGCAGGTCGAGCTGGAGGAAGAGGGCGCCCGCAAGATCTTCAAGCTGATCGACGCGCTGGAGGACAGCGACGACGTGCAGAACGTCTTCGCCAACTTCGACGTGTCCGACGAGGTCATGGCGAAGGTCGACGCCTGACGGGCGGTCAACTGCTGCGGCGGCGACGGGCCGGCGGGGACACACCCCGCCGGCCCGTCCTGCGTTGTCAGTGGCAGCGGATACTGTGCTGATCAGGGGTTCGAACCCCGCGTGAACAGCTGTCCAAGGGGAGAAGTGGGGGAGCGGCCGATGAAGGTGCTGGGTGTGGACCCGGGGCTGACGCGCTGCGGTGTCGGCGTGGTCGACGGCGTCGCGGGCCGCCCGCTCACGATGGCCGCAGTCGGTGTCGTACGGACACCGGCCGACGCGGACATCGCGCGGCGCCTGGTGCTCATCGAGCGCGGCATCGAGGAGTGGCTCGACGAGCAGCGGCCCGACTGCGTCGCCGTCGAGCGCGTCTTCAGCCAGCACAACGTGCGTACGGTCATGGGCACCGCCCAGGCCAGCGCGGTCGCCATGCTGTGCGCCGCCCGCCGCGGACTGCCCGTCGCGCTGCACACCCCCAGCGAGGTCAAGGCCGCCGTGACCGGGTCGGGCCGCGCCGACAAGGCGCAGGTCGGCGCGATGGTCACCCGGCTGCTCCGGCTGGACGCCCCGCCCAAGCCGGCCGACGCGGCGGACGCGCTGGCGCTGGCCATCTGCCACATCTGGCGCGCGCCCGCCGTCAACCGCCTCCAGCAGGCGCACACCGCCAACCGGCTCCAGCAGGCACAGGCGGCCGCCCGGGCCCGCCCGGCGCCCGCGCCCGTCCGACGTACCCCCGCACGCGCACCCGGGCCGCGGCCCGGGACACCCCAGAAGGGCACCACCCGATGATCGCCTTCGTCTCCGGCCCGGTCGCGGCCCTGGCCCCGGACACCGCCGTCGTGGAGGTCGGCGGCATCGGCATGGCCGTCCAGTGCACTCCGGGCACCCTGTCCGGGCTGCGCATCGGCCAGCAGGCCAAACTGGCCACCTCCCTTGTTGTACGGGAGGACTCGCTCACCCTGTACGGCTTCGCCGACGACGACGAGCGGCAGACGTTCGAGCTGTTGCAGACCGCCAGCGGGGTGGGCCCGCGCCTGGCGCAGGCCATGCTCGCGGTGCACTCCCCGGACACGCTGCGCCTCGCCGTCGCCAATGGTGACGAGAAGACGCTCACGGCCGTGCCCGGCATCGGCAAGAAGGGCGCCCAGAAGCTGCTGCTGGAGCTGAAGGACCGGCTCGGCGCCCCCGTCGGCACGGGTGGCGCGGGCGGCGCGGGCGTCGGCAGCGCCGTGACGGCCGGCTGGAGCGATCAGCTGCACGCCGCGCTGATCGGCCTCGGATATGCGACCCGGGAGGCCGACGAGGCGGTGTCCGCCGTCGCGCCGCAGGCCGAGGCGGCCGTCGCGGAGGGCGCGGCGCCGCAGGTGTCGCAGCTGCTCAAGGCCGCCCTCCAGTCGCTGAACCGGGCGCGGTGAGCGCCGTGCACCGCACGGCGCCGGGCCGCGCCCCGGACCGGCACGGCCCGGCGGCAGGCCGGATCGGCCACCACCCCCGCAAGAAGCGCGACGCGAAGCCGGCCGCCACGGCCGGTACGACCACGTGAGGCAGGACGCAGTGAACTGGGACGAGCCCACCGAGACCGCGGCCGACCCGCTCGCGGGCGGCACGGCCGAGCGGCCCGACCGGCTGGTGGGGCCCGACGCGGACGGCGAGGACACCGCGGTCGAGGCCGCGCTGCGCCCCAAGGACCTGGAGGAGTTCGTGGGGCAGGAGCGGGTGCGCGAGCAGCTCGACCTGGTCCTGCGCGCGGCCCGGGCCCGCGGCGCCACGGCCGACCACGTCCTGCTCTCCGGCGCCCCCGGCCTCGGCAAGACCACCCTCTCCATGATCATCGCCGCCGAGATGGGCGCCCCGATCCGCATCACCTCGGGCCCCGCCATCCAGCACGCCGGCGATCTGGCCGCCATCCTGTCCTCCCTCCAGGAGGGCGAGGTGCTCTTCCTCGACGAGATCCACCGGATGTCCCGGCCCGCCGAGGAGATGCTCTACATGGCCATGGAGGACTTCCGCGTCGACGTCATCGTCGGCAAGGGCCCCGGGGCCACCGCCATCCCGCTGGAGCTGCCGCCGTTCACCCTGGTCGGCGCCACCACCCGGGCCGGTCTGCTGCCCCCGCCGCTGCGCGACCGCTTCGGCTTCACCGGCCACATGGAGTTCTACGCCCCCGGCGAACTGGAGCGCGTCATCCACCGCTCCGCCGGCTTGCTGGACGTGCACATAGAAGCCGAGGGCGCCGCGGAGATCGCCGGGCGCTCCCGCGGCACCCCCCGCATCGCCAACCGGCTGCTGCGCCGCGTCCGCGACTACGCGCAGGTCAAGGCGGACGGCGTGGTCACCAAGGAGACCGCGGCGCAGGCCCTGGACGTCTACGAGGTCGACGGCCGCGGCCTGGACCGCCTGGACCGCGCGGTGCTCAACGCGCTGCTCAAGCTGTTCGGCGGCGGACCGGTTGGCCTGTCCACCCTGGCGGTGGCCGTGGGGGAGGAGCGTGAGACGGTCGAGGAGGTCGCCGAGCCGTTCCTCGTCCGGGAGGGCCTGCTGGCCCGTACGCCCCGGGGCCGGATCGCCACCCCCGCCGCGTGGGCCCACCTGGGCCTCGTGCCGCCCCAGCAGCAGGCGGGGGGAAGCGGACAGCAGGGGCTCTTCGGGGCGTGACGGCGCGGGGACTCGCCGGGTCAGGAACTGCGGTGCCATGCTGGGCGTTGTTCCACCGGTGCGGACTCGCTTAGACTCCGCCGATGCCGACCGTATGGTCCGGCATTTCCACCCCCGTATATCAGACCGCGGACTTGCGGTCGTGCGAAGGATTTCCGTCCCGTGAGTATCGTGACTCTCCTCCCCTTCATCGTCCTCATCGGGGCCATGTTCCTGATGACCCGGTCCGCCAAGAAGAAGCAGCAGGCGGCCGCGCAGATGCGCGATGAGATGCAGCCCGGCACCGGCGTCCGGACGATTGGGGGCATGTACGCCACCGTCAAGGAGATCCACGACGACACCGTCCTCCTTGAAGTGGCCCCCGGTGTGCACGCCCTCTACGCGAAGAACGCGGTCGGCGCGGTCCTCCCGGACGAGGAGTACAACCGCATTCTCGACGGCGCCGAGTCGGGCAAGGACGAGGCCGTCGTCCCGGACGACGCCTCCTCGCTGACCGACGGCGTCGCCGCCACGGGCGAGCAGGCCGACGCCGGTGACAAGCCCGCGAACCTGGAGAAGTCGCCGAGGGCCGACCTCACCAAGGACGAGGCCGCCGACGACGCGAAGGACGCCGGCAAGGCCGAGGACGCCGCTGCCGAGGACGCCAAGAGCGGCGCGTCGGCCGACAAGGCTGACAAGTCCGACAAGGCTGACAAGAAGGACGGCGGCGCCGACGCGAAGTAGCCCTGCCCCGACGGAACCGCGGAGCACCCCACGAGCGGTGCACCGCGGTTCCGGGACGGTCTAGGCTCCGGCGGGGGGCACGTCCCCACTACACTTCGTGGCCGCTCGGCAGGCACCGAGCCGCGCGGTTGGACAGGGAGATACGAGAAGGTGGCAGCACCGAAAAAGGGCCGCAGGTCTCCTGGGGGCCAGGGAAGGCCGGGGCGCACCCTGGTCCTGATCTTGATCGCCATGGTGGCGCTGGTCGGCGGGATGTTCGCCTCCGGCACCTCGACGCCCCGGCTGGGCATCGACCTCGCCGGTGGTACGAGCTTCACGCTGGAGGCCCGTAACCAGCCCGGCAAGCCCAACGCGATCAACGAGACCAACATGAACACCGCCGCGGGCATCATGGAGCGGCGGGTCAACGGTCTCGGTGTGTCCGAGGCCGAGGTCCAGACCCAGGGCACCAACCACATCGTCGTCAACATCCCCAAGGGGACGGACGCGAAACAGGCCCGCCAGCAGGTCGGTACCACCGCTCAGCTCGGCTTCCGGCCGGTGCTGACCACCACCGCCGGGACGAAGACGCCGCCGGCCAGCCCGAGCCCCTCCCCTTCCGCGAGCGGCAAGGGCGACGACGGCAAGAAGGACGGGAAGGACGACGGCAAGAAGGACGACAAGTCCGCCACGAAGCCGACGGCCACCTCCACGGCCCAGGGCCGCGCCGTGACCAGCGCCCTCAAGAAGGGCCCGTCCGACCCGCCGAAGGCCTCCAGCTCCGGCACGCCCAAGCCGGGCGACACCCCGCAGCCGTCCACCGGCGCCGAAGAGATCCCGGCCGCGCTGCAGAAGCAGCTCGCCGACCTGGACTGCTCCACCAAGCAGTCGCGCGCCGCGGCCGGCGAGAAGGCCGCCGGCGTCAAGCCGAGCGACCCGGTCGTGGCCTGCAAGGACGACGGCTCGCAGAAGTACGTGCTGGGCCCGGTCGGCGTCGAGGGCACCGACGTCAAGGACGCCTCCGCGGTCTTCGACAGCCAGCAGGGCCAGGGCTGGATCGTCCAGATGGACTTCACCGGCGCCGGCGGCAAGAAGTTCGCCGACATCACCGGCAAGCTGGCCACCAAGCAGCAGCCGCAGAACCAGTTCGCCATCGTGCTGGACGGCGCGGTCGTCTCCGACCCGCGGGTCAGCCAGCAGCTCAACGGCGGCAGCGCCACCATCTCCGGCGGCTTCACCCAGCAGACCGCCCAGGACCTGGCGAACATGCTGTCCTACGGCGCCCTGCCGCTCTCCTTCAAGATCGCCGACGAGACCACGGTCACCGCGGCGCTCGGCGGCGAGCAGCTCCAGGCGGGCCTGATCGCGGGCGCCATCGGCCTCGCACTGGTCATCGTCTACCTGGTCGCCTACTACCGCGGCCTCGCACTGGTCGCCCTGGCGAGCCTCGCGGTCTCCGCGGTCCTCACGTACGCGATCATGACGTTGCTGGGCCCGGCCATCGGCTTCGCGCTGAACCTGCCGGCCGTCTGCGGCGCCATCGTCGCCATCGGCATCACGGCCGACTCCTTCATCGTCTACTTCGAACGCATCCGGGACGAGATCCGCGAGGGCCGCACGCTGCGCCCGGCCGTCGAACGCGGCTGGCCGCGGGCCCGGCGCACGATCCTGGTCTCCGACTTCGTGTCGTTCCTGGCCGCGTTCGTGCTGTTCATCGTCACCGTCGGCAAGGTCAAGGGCTTCGCGTTCACGCTGGGCCTGACCACCCTCCTCGACGTCGTCGTGGTCTTCCTCTTCACCAAGCCGCTGATGACGCTGCTGGCCCGGCGCAAGTTCTTCGCCAACGGCCACCCGTGGTCCGGCCTGGACCCCAAGCGCCTGGGCGCCAAGCCGCCGCTGCGCCGCCGTCGTACCACCGCCCCCACCGAGACGAAGGAGGCGTGAGATGTCGAAGCTCGGCAACATCGGCGCCCGGCTCTACCGCGGTGAGGTCGGTTACGACTTCATCGGCAAGCGGAAGATCTGGTACGGCATCTCGATCCTGATCACCATCACGGCCATCGTCGGCCTGGCGGTGCGCGGCCTGAACATGGGCATCGAGTTCTCCGGCGGCGCGGTCTTCACCACCCCGAAGACGAGCGTCTCCGCCTCGGAGGCGGAGCACAAGGCCGAGGCCGCGGCGGAGGGCCACCAGGCCACCGTCCAGAAGCTCGGCAACGGCGGTCTGCGCATCCAGATCAGCGAGCTGGACACCCAGCAGTCGGTGCCGGTGCAGGAGGCCCTGGCCAAGGACCTGAACGTCCCGGTCAAGGACATCAACACCCAGCTCGTCGGCCCCAGCTGGGGTGAGGAGATCGCCAACAAGGCCTGGCTGGGCCTGGGGATCTTCATGGTCCTCGTGGTGATCTACCTCGCCATCGCCTTCGAGTGGAGAATGGCGCTGGCGGCCCTGATCGCCCTGATCCACGACCTCACGATCACGGTCGGCGTGTACGCGCTGGTCGGCTTCGAGGTCACCCCGGGCACCGTCATCGGTCTGCTGACGATCCTCGGTTACTCCCTCTACGACACCGTCGTGGTCTTCGACAGCCTGAAGGAATCGTCGAGGGACATCCAGAAGCAGACCCGCTTCACCTACAGCGAGGTGGCCAACCGCAGCATCAACTCGACCCTGGTGCGGTCCATCAACACCACGGTCGTGGCGCTGCTGCCGGTCGCCGGCCTGCTCTTCGTCGGCGGCGGTGTGCTCGGCGCCGGGATGCTCAACGACATCTCGCTCGCCCTGTTCGTCGGCCTCGCGGCCGGTGCGTACTCCTCGATCTTCATCGCGACCCCGCTGGTCGCCGACTTCAAGGAGCGCGACCCGGCGATGAAGGCGCTGGCCAAGCGGGTGCGTGCCAAGCGCGCCTCGGCTGCCGCCAAGGGCGACGCGCCCGGGCAGCAGGAGGCCGCCGAGGAAGCGGACGCGCCGCAGGACGCGGAGGACGACGGGGACGGCGACGACACCGCCGCGGCCGGCTCCATGGTCGGCCAGCGCAACCAGCCCGCGTCCCGCAACCGCGGCCGCGGCCGCCCGTCGGGCAAGCGCCGATGAGCGCCACCGGCGGCCTGCGGGAGCTGCTGCTCAGCCGGATCGCGGACGTACCGGACTACCCGAAGCCGGGCGTGGTCTTCAAGGACATCACGCCGCTGCTGGCCGATCCGGCCGCCTTCGGCGCGCTGACCGACGCACTCGCCGCGCTGTGCGAGCGCTATGAGGCCGACAAGGTCGTGGGCCTGGAGGCGCGCGGTTTCATCCTCGCCGCTCCGGTGGCCGTACGGGCCGGTATCGGCTTCGTGCCGGTGCGCAAGGCGGGCAAGCTGCCCGGTGCGACGCTCCGCCAGGCGTACGACCTGGAGTACGGCACGGCCGAGATCGAGATACACGCGAATGCCGTCGCACCCGGCGACCGGGTGCTGGTGATCGACGACGTGCTGGCCACCGGCGGTACGGCCGACGCGTCGCTGCAGCTCATCCGCCGGGCCGGCGCCGAGGTCGCGGGTGTGGCGGTGCTGCTGGAGCTGGGCTTCCTGGCCGGGCGGCAGCGCCTGGAGCCGGGCCTGAAGGGCGCTCCGCTGGAGGCGCTGATCACGGTCTGACGGGGCCGCGGCCGGGCCGTACGGCCGGTGGCCGCACCCCCCGCCGCACTCCCGCCGCGCCACTTCCGTACCAACGGAATTCCGCAAAAAGCGATTAAAAGGGCATCCGGAACAAACCCGGGTGCCCTTTTGCTGTCATGTACGGACCCGACGGCCGCGGAGGAGCCCGAGCGCCGAGGTCGATACCATGGCAGCCCGACCCGTTCGTGGTCTTGTGGTCCGGACCCCCTTTGAGGAGTGCTCTTGCCAGACGAGGCCCAGCCGCTTTCTCCCGGACTCCGCCCGGGGGCGTCGCAGTCCGCCCGCCCGGACGAGCCCGGCCCCACGGACGCGGCCGCCTCGGGTGCGCACAAGAACAGCGAGGGCGCCGGCGTGCCGAAGTCGCAGCCGCCCGCCGTCCGGCCCGCCGCGTCACCCGTACCGGCCGCCAAGCCCACCCCGCCGGTCTACACCGGCCGTACCGGCTCCTCCAACCGGGTACGGGCCCGCCTGGCGCGCCTGGGCGTGCAGCGGCAGAGCCCGTACAACCCGGTCCTCGAACCGCTGCTGCGGATCGTGCGCAGCAACGACCCGAAGATCGAGGCCGCCACCCTGCGGCAGGTCGAGCGCGCCTACCAGGTCGCCGAGCGCTGGCACCGCGGCCAGAAGCGCAAGAGCGGCGACCCGTACATCACCCACCCCCTCGCGGTCACCACCATCCTCGCCGAGCTGGGCATGGACCCGGCCACGCTGATGGCGGGCCTGCTGCACGACACCGTCGAGGACACCGAGTACGGCCTGGACACCCTGCGCCGCGACTTCGGCGACCAGGTCGCCCTGCTCGTCGACGGCGTCACCAAGCTGGACAAGGTCAAGTTCGGCGAGGCCGCGCAGGCCGAGACCGTGCGCAAGATGGTCGTCGCGATGGCCAAGGACCCCCGGGTCCTGGTGATCAAGCTGGCCGACCGGCTGCACAACATGCGCACCATGCGCTACCTCAAGCGCGAGAAGCAGGAGAAGAAGGCCCGCGAGACGCTGGAGATCTACGCTCCGCTGGCGCACCGCCTGGGCATGAACACCATCAAGTGGGAGCTGGAGGACCTCGCCTTCGCGATCCTCTACCCCAAGATGTACGACGAGATCGTGCGGCTCGTCGCCGAGCGCGCCCCCAAGCGGGACGAGTACCTGGCCATAGTGACCGACGAGGTCCAGGCCGACCTGCGCGCCGCCCGCATCAAGGCCACCGTCACCGGCCGGCCCAAGCACTACTACAGCGTCTACCAGAAGATGATCGTGCGGGGCCGCGACTTCGCCGAGATCTACGACCTGGTGGGCATCCGCGTCCTCGTCGACACCGTCCGCGACTGCTACGCGGCGCTCGGCACCGTCCACGCCCGGTGGAACCCGGTCCCGGGGCGGTTCAAGGACTACATCGCGATGCCCAAGTTCAACATGTACCAGTCGCTGCACACGACCGTGATCGGCCCCAGCGGCAAGCCCGTCGAGCTGCAGATCCGTACGTTCGACATGCACCGGCGCGCGGAGTACGGCATCGCCGCGCACTGGAAGTACAAGCAGGAGGCCGTCGCCGGGGCGTCCAAGGTGCGCACCGATGTACCGAAGAACAAGGACGACGCCGTCAACGACATGGCGTGGCTGCGCCAGTTGCTGGACTGGCAGAAGGAGACCGAGGACCCGGGCGAGTTCCTCGAATCGCTGCGCTTCGACCTGTCCCGCAACGAGGTCTTCGTCTTCACGCCGAAGGGTGACGTGATAGCGCTGCCGGCCGGCGCCACCCCCGTGGACTTCGCCTACGCCGTCCACACCGAGGTCGGCCACCGGACCATAGGCGCCCGGGTCAACGGGCGGCTCGTACCGCTCGAATCGACCCTGGACAACGGCGACCTCGTGGAGGTCTTCACCTCCAAGGCCCCCGGCGCCAGCCCGTCCCGCGACTGGCTCGGCTTCGTGAAGTCGCCGCGCGCCCGCAACAAGATCCGCGCGTGGTTCTCCAAGGAGCGCCGCGACGAGGCCATCGAGCAGGGCAAGGACGCCATCGCCCGCGCGATGCGCAAGCAGAACCTGCCGATCCAGCGCATCCTCACCGGGGACTCGCTGGTCACCCTCGCGCACGAGATGCGCTACCCGGACATCTCGTCCCTGTACGCCGCCATCGGCGAGGGCCACGTCACGGCGCAGAGCGTCGTGCAGAAGCTGGTCCAGGCGCTCGGCGGGCAGGACGAGGCCACCGAGGACATCGCCGAGTCCACCCCGATCCGGCCCCGCTCCAAGCGGCGCTCCAGCGCCGACCCGGGCGTGGTGGTCAAGGGCGTCGAGGACGTCTGGGTGAAGCTGGCGCGCTGTTGTACGCCGGTGCCGGGCGACCCGATCATCGGCTTCGTCACGCGCGGCAACGGCGTCTCGGTGCACCGCGCCGACTGCGTCAACGTCGACTCGCTGTCCAAGCAGCCGGAGCGCATCCTCGACGTCGAGTGGGCGCCCACCCAGTCCTCGGTCTTCCTGGTCGCCATCCAGGTCGAGGCGCTGGACCGGTCCCGGCTGCTGTCGGACGTCACGCGCATCCTCTCCGACCAGCACGTCAACATCCTGTCCGCGGCCGTCCAGACCTCCCGCGACCGGGTGGCCACCTCCCGCTTCACCTTCGAGATGGGCGACCCGAAGCATCTTGGGCATGTCCTGAAGGCCGTACGGAGCGTGGAGGGCGTCTACGACGTGTACCGGGTGACGTCGGCCCGCAGGCCGTAACCATCACGTACGAGGGCCCCGGTACGGACATCCGTACCGGGGCCCTCGCGTACGACCTCTCAGCCGCCGAACTCCTCCAGACCCTTCAGGGCCTGGTCCAGCAGGGCCTGGCGGCCCTCCAGCTCACGTCCGAGCTTGTCGGCCTTGGCGTCGTTGCCGGCCGCCCGGGCCGCGTCGATCTGCTTCTGCAGCTTGTCGACCGCGTCCTGGAGCTGGCCCGTCAGACCCGCGGCGCGCGCCCGCGCCTCCGGGTTCGTACGGCGCCACTCGGCTTCCTCGGACTCCTGGATGGCGCGCTCGACCGCGTGCATCCGGCCCTCGATCTTCGGGCGGGCGTCCCGCGGCACGTGCCCGATGGCCTCCCACCGCTCGTTGACCGAACGGAACGCGGCCCGCGCCGCCTTCAGGTCCGAGACCGGGAGCAGCTTCTCGGCCTCGGCGACCAGCTCCTCCTTGCGCGTCAGATTCTCCCGCTGCTCGGCGTCGCGCTCCGCGAACACCTCGCTGCGCGCCTGGAAGAAGATGTCCTGGGCGCCGCGGAAGCGGTTCCACAGGTCGTCCTCGTGCTCGCGCTGGGCGCGGCCCGCGGCCTTCCAGTCCGCCATCAGCTCCCGGTAGCGGGCCGCCGTGGGCCCCCAGTCCGTCGAGCCGGACAGCGCCTCGGCCTCCGAGACCAGCTTCTCCTTGGTCTTACGGGCCTCCTCGCGCTGCGCGTCCAGCGACGCGAAGTGCGCCTTGCGCCGCTTGGAGAACGCCGAGCGGGCGTGCGAGAAGCGGTGCCACAGCTCGTCGTCCGCCTTGCGGTCCAGGCGCGGCAGGCCCTTCCAGGTGTCCACCAGGGCACGCAGCCGCTCACCGGCCGCCCGCCACTGCTCGCTGGCCGCCAGCTCTTCCGCCTCGGCGACCAGCTTCTCCTTGGACTGCCGGGCCTCGTCGCTCTGCCGCGCCTTTTGCGCCTTGCGCTCCTCGCGGCGCGCCTCCACGTCGGTGACGAGCTGGTCGAGCCGCTTGCGCAGCGCGTCGAGGTCACCCACCGCGTGGTGCTCGTCGACCTGCCGGCGCAGGTGGTCGATCGCGGCCGTCGCGTCCTTGGCCGACAGGTCGGTGGTCCTGACCCGCCGTTCGAGGAGGCCGATCTCGACGACCAGGCCCTCATACTTGCGCTCGAAGTAGGCGAGGGCCTCTTCGGGGGTTCCCGCCTGCCACGATCCGACGACCTGCTCGCCGTCGGCGGTACGCACGTACACGGTCCCCGTCTCGTCGACGCGGCCCCATGGGTCGCTGCTCACAGCGCCTCCTCCACATGATGCCGACGAGAGCGCGTCGCCCCCCGGCATCGTCCACAGTTTCTGTCCGGCGGGGCAGCGCCCGGCCGGTCCGACGGGTGTCTTGCGGGTGCGGGTGGCAGCCGTCGGAGCAGGCACCCTACACAACGCCAATCTAGGCGACCGGTGGGCCGGCTGTCCGCATCCAGCACGACCGAAATTTTGCGGTTCGCCCGCCGCGACGGCGCCTCCGGCGTGCCAGGGGGCGCGCCGGGGTCACGATTTCGAGACCGTGGCCCGGTCGATGACGACCGTCGCGTTCGGTGCGGTGTTGCCGGTCGAGGGTTCGGGCTTCGAACCCGCCGCGGCGATCTTCTTCAGTACGTCCATGCCGGAGGTGACGGTGCCGAAGGGCGTGTAGTTCGGGGGCAGCTTGCTGTCCTGGTAGACGAGGAAGAACTGGCTGCCGCCGCTGTTGCGGGTCTTGTCGCTCTTGCCGTCGTAGCGGTTGGCCATCGCGACCGTGCCCGCCGGGTAGACGTCGCCCTTGAGCCTGGGGTCCTTCAGGTTCTCGTCCGGGATCGTGTAGCCGGGGGTGCCCGAGCCGGTGCCGGTCGGGTCGCCGCACTGCAGGACGTAGATGCCCTCGTCGACCAGGCGGTGGCACTTGCTGTGGTCGAAGAACTTCTCGCCCGCCAGGAAGCCGAAGGAGTTGACGGTGTGCGGGGCCTTCGCGGCGTCCAGCTTGATGCCGATGTCGCCGCAGGTCGTCTCCAGCTTCATCGCGTACGCCGCGGAGGTGTCGACGGACATCTCCGGCTCCTTCTTCCAGGTCTTCTTGGACGGCGCGCCCGGCGCCGGCTTGCCGCACGGGTCGGCGGCCTTGCTCGGGCTCGGCGCCGCGGCGTCCGTGGTGCTGTCGTCGCCGGCCAGCCCGACCGAGGCGTACGCGGCGGCGCCCGCGGCCAGCGCGACCGCCAGGGCCGACGCGACGATCACATTGCGGCGCTTGGTCTTGCGCCGGGCCGCGTCCCGCCGCTGCTGCTGGCGCTCGTACTTCTCGCGGGCGAGCTGCCGCCGCCGCTGATCGCTGCTGACCACCGGTCGTCTCCTAGGGGTGCGCTGAGGTCTGCCGTGGCCCGTACCGTATACGGGTTCGCCGGGGCGGGAGTCCCGCCGGTAGGCTCTGGAACAGCCGAAATCTTCCGGATCGCCGTCGGTGATCCGTCCGCCGCTGTCGAATGTTGAGGACGAACGTGCTCATTGCCGGGTTCCCCGCCGGGGCCTGGGGGACCAACTGTTACCTGGTCGCCCCGGCCGCGGGTGAGGAGTGCGTGATCATCGACCCGGGCCACCAGGCCGCACCGGGCGTCGAGGAAGCACTGAAGAAGCATCGGCTCAAGCCCGTCGCCGTCGTCCTGACCCACGGCCATATCGACCACGTCGCCTCGGTCGTCCCGGTGTGCGGCGCGCACGACGTGCCCGCCTGGATCCACCCCGAGGACCGCTACATGATGACCGACCCGGAGAAGGCCCTCGGCCGCTCCATCGGGCAGCAGCTCATGGGCGAGCTGACCGTGGGGGAGCCGGACGACGTCAAGGAGCTGGGTGACGGCGCGAAGCTGGAGCTGGCCGGGCTGGAGTTCTCCGTCGCGCACGCACCGGGCCATACCAAGGGGTCGGTGACCTTCCGGATGCCCGGGCAGGCGGACATTCCGCCGGTCTTCTTCTCGGGCGACCTGCTGTTCGCCGGCTCCATCGGACGTACCGACCTGCCGGGCGGCGACCACGCCGAGATACTGCGGTCGCTGGGGCGCGTGTGCCTGCCGCTCCAGGACGAGACCGTCGTGCTGTCCGGCCACGGCCCCCAGACCACCATCGGCCGCGAGCGCGCCACCAACCCCTTCCTGCGGGAGGTGGCCGCCGGCCTCGGAGACGGCGCACCCGCGCGCCCGGCTCCGCGACGAGGAATGTGACGAGAACTTTCGTGAGCACCTTCAAGGCCCCCAAGGGCACCTACGACCTGATCCCCCCGCAGTCCGCGACCTACCTGGCGGTCCGCGACGCGATCTCCGGACCTCTCAAGCGCTCCGGGTACGGCTACGTCGAGACGCCCGGATTCGAGAACGTCGAGCTGTTCGCGCGCGGTGTCGGCGAGTCCACCGACATCGTGTCCAAGGAGATGTACGCCTTCGAGACCAAGGGCGGCGACCGGCTCGCGCTGCGCCCCGAGGGCACCGCCTCCGTGCTGCGCGCCGCGCTGGAGGCCAACCTCCACAAGGCGGGCAACCTCCCCGTCAAGCTCTGGTACTCCGGCTCGTACTACCGCTACGAGCGCCCGCAGAAGGGCCGCTACCGCCACTTCTCCCAGGTCGGCGCGGAGGCCATCGGCGCCGAGGACCCGGCGCTGGACGCCGAGCTGATCATCCTGGCCGACGACGCCTACCGCTCGCTGGGCCTGAAGAACTTCCGCATCCTGCTCAACTCGCTCGGCGACAAGGAGTGCCGTCCCGTCTACCGGGCGGCCCTCCAGGAGTTCCTGTACGGGCTCGACCTGGACGAGGACACCCGCCGCCGCGCCGAGATCAACCCGCTGCGGGTGCTCGACGACAAGCGCCCCGACGTGCAGAAGCAGCTGGTGGGCGCGCCGCTGCTGCGCGACCACCTGTGCGAGGCGTGCAAGGCGTACCACGAGCAGGTACGCGAGCTGCTGACCGCGGCGGGCGTCGCCTACGAGGACGACCCGAAGCTGGTGCGCGGCCTGGACTACTACACCCGTACGACTTTCGAGTTCGTCCACGACGGCCTGGGCTCGCAGTCCGCGGTCGGCGGCGGCGGGCGCTACGACGGCCTGTCCGAGATGATCGGCGGCCCCGCGCTGCCGTCGGTGGGCTGGGCGCTCGGCGTGGACCGCACGGTGCTGGCCCTGGAGGCCGAGGGCGTCGAGCTGGAGCTGCCCGCGAGCACCGCCGTCTTCGCCGTGCCGCTCGGCGAGGAGGCCCGGCGGGCGCTGTTCGCCACGGTCACCGAGCTGCGCCGGGCCGGGGTCGCCACCGACTTCGCGTTCGGCGGCAAGGGCCTGAAGAACGCCATGAAGTCGGCGAACCGCTCGGGCGCCCGCCTCGCGGTCGTCGCGGGTGAGCGCGATCTGGCCGAAGGCGTCGTCCAGATCAAGGACCTGGAGAGCGGCGAGCAGACCCCGGTCCCGCTGGACTCGGTCGTCGACGAGGTCCGCCGCAGGCTCGGCTGACCCCGGCCGCCTCTGTACGGGGCGCCTGCCGTCGTGTAGAGGCCCTCTTCCGGCCGTCCACCGCGCTGTCCGCGGGGTGGCTCGGAAGGGGGTCTTTATGCGCATCGAACAGTGGTTCCGTGTCCGGTTGGGGCAGAATGAGGGCCCGGCGCGCACCAGTTGGCACGCGCTCTCCGCTCACTCCCCAAGGCACCGACGGAACGGCGATATGACGACGACAGCGCTTGACGACGTGTCCACCGGCGACGATCACCCGGGCCGCGGCGGCGGTACGACCGGCTCGGGACGGGGCCTGGCCTGGCTGCTGGTGATCACCAGCGCCCTGGGGCTCCTCGCGTCCTGGGTGATCACCATGGACAAGATCGAGCTGCTTAAGGACCCCAACTTCAAGCCGGCCTGCAGCCTGAGCCCGATCGTCTCCTGCGGCAGCGTGATGCAGAGCCCGCAGGCCGAGGTCTTCGGCTTCCCCAACCCGGTCGCCGGCCTCATCGCCTTCGGCGTGGTCATCGGGATCGGCGTCGGACTGCTCGCGGGGGCCCGCTACCGCGCCTGGTACTGGATCGGCCTGAACATCGGCAGCCTCGCCGGCGCCGTCTTCTGCATGTGGCTGATGTCGCAGTCGCTGTACGTCATCAACTCGCTGTGCCTGTGGTGCACGCTGACCTGGTGCGCCACCATCCTGATGTTCTGGTACACCACCGTGCACAACCTCAAGCACGGGATCATCCCGGCGCCGGCCGGCCTGCGCAAGGCCGTCCTGGAGTTCCACTGGGTCGTGCCGGTGCTCTGGTACGGCGTGATCGCGCTGCTGATCCTCACCAAGTGGTGGTCGTACTGGAGCACCCTGATCTGAGGCGGGCCGGGGCGTACGACGCCGCCGGGAGCC